>CAYXQZ010000505.1:0-1501 GCA_964466415.1 uncultured Paludibacter sp. | reverse complement strand
ATTGCTTCAACCAACGATTTTATCTTGGTTGTGGAATGATTAAATTTTACTTTCAGATTTTTAGGCATTATTGATCGAATTTAATTACGCTTTTTTAATTTTATAGCCTGTAGTTCCGAACAAGAACACTACAATAAAACATACGAGTGGAATTACAAATCCTATTTGCATTGAACTTTTATCGGCCACATAACCCATTAATGCAGGGAAAATTGCACCACCCACAATGGCCATAACCAGGAATGACGAAGCACGTTTGGTGTGGCTTCCCAAATCGCGCAGGCCGAGCGCAAAGTTTACAGGGAACATAATACTCATAAAGAAATAAATCAAGCATAAAGCAACGATAGAAATAGCTCCTAATCCCATAATAACCAATCCTGTAAGTATGATACAAGCCATAGCGTAAAATGCCAACAATTTGTTTGGTTTAAATTTGCCTAGTAAAGCACTGCCTGCAAAACGACCAATGGTAAAAAGCCCCATGCCTCCAAAAGCAAGTATTAATCCGGCTGAAGCATCGTACATTCCCTCATTAATTACATCGGTGCCATTTATTAATTGCAGCAACCACACTAAAAAACCGTGACCTACAACCTGTTGAGTTTCCATTGTTTTAAAAACATCAAACACATAGTTTATGAAAAAACTGTTAATACCAGTTTGAGCAGCCACATAAAAAAACTGCGAAGCTACCGACCACTTAAAATGCTTATAATGAAATAAAGAAGTATGCGCAACTGATATAGTTGAGCTATCAATATTCGACAATTCGGCATGCTCAGCATCGGATTCGTTTATTTCGGGCATTTTAATACGCGTAAAAATAAGTGCCAATATCAACACCACAAACCCAATAGTTACATAAGGTATTGCCAAAGAGGCAAATTGATCTTTGTTCGGATCTGTTACTCCAAGTAGCACAATGCTTCCTACTAATGGTCCAAGAATCCAACCTACACCATTAAACGACTGCGACAATGTAAGTCTTTGTGCTGAATACTCTTTGGCACCAAGTACAGTCGAATAAGGATTGGCTGCAGTTTCCAAACAAGTTAAACCCAAAGCAATAATAAACAAGGCCAATAAAAATGCCCAAAATTCTTGAATATTTACTGCTGGATAAAACAGGAATGCCCCGAATGCATACACTAAAAGCCCAAAAATGATTCCTTTTTTGTAGCCAAATTTTTTCATAATCATTCCTGCTGGAATAGCCATCAGAAAGTAACCACCATATACAGCTGCCTGTACTAAACCCGATTGTGCTTTGGAGACATGCAAAATATTCTGAAAATGTTTATTAAGAACATCAAGCAAACTGTGTGCAAAACCCCATAAAAAGAATAAACTGGTTACTAATATAAATGGTACCAAATACGAATTACCATCTTCCGACTGAAAAATTGATTTTTTACTGCTCATATTATTTAATGTGTGTTGTAGTTTACAATTTAAAAATTCGTTCCATCAATTGCCACTTGTCGCTTGAACTGGCATC
>CAYXQZ010000504.1:0-1513 GCA_964466415.1 uncultured Paludibacter sp. | reverse complement strand
AATTGGAACGCAAATATAAACTTTTTTAATTGAAAATTGACATTCGAAAGTCTATTTTTATTACTTTTGCCATGCTGATATCAACTAGCCAAAAACTCAAATTTACATGCAATCATTTTTATTTATAATCTTGTTGTCGTTCAATATGTTAGCTGCTCAAATTGAAAATATTAAACATTATATACAGGCAGGGGAACTTAAAAAAGCCATCTTGCAGTCCGACTCCATTGCTGGTGCGGTTAGTAAAAATAGTAAAACCTATCAAGTTGCCGACTCGCTGAAACAAATTGCTTTACGCACTTATATCGATTTTTCGGTGGATGAAACTAATATGGAGACTCAACTTGCTAAGCGGATAGGAAACTATACGCAAGCTCAAAAAACTGCTTGGGAAAAACTCAATTGGCTCGAATATAGAATAATTGATGGTCAAAAAAAGTATTTCAACCGGGCTGCTGGTAATCTCAAACTTCGTTTAAAACAGCAAACTGATAGTACAAATGGCGATACAGAGTCACTCGATGCTTTTTCGAAGTTTAAAGTTTCATATTTAACTCAGTTGCTTACTGCCCAGCGAACTGATTCAAAGCCTTGCGCTCCTCAAAATTACGAAATTAGTTATACCATCACACTTGAGCCAAATGTAGTGCCCCAAGGCGAAACTATTCGTTGTTGGATGCCATGGCCTAAGGAAAATCACAGTCGGCAGGTGGATGTAAAATTCATTTCGTGTAATGCTTCCACCTATCAAATAGCAGCTACCGAAAATGCACACCGAAGTATTTATTTTGAACAAAAAACCATTAAAGACAAGCCAACAGTATTTAATATCAGGTTTAGTTATACTGCCTTTGCTCAAAATTTTTATGAATCTGACATGGTGGCTTTGCCTTATAAAAAATCGTCGCTGCTTTACAAAACATACACGCGTGAGCAACAACCTCATATTACTTTCAATAGCAAAATACAAAAGCTGACCGATGAACTTGTTGGTAATGAGCAAAATCCGCTTATGGTTGTACGTAAAATTTACGATTATATTTGCAAAAATACAATATGGTCGGGTGCTCAGGAGTATTCCATTCTGGAATGTATACCTAATTATGTGCTCGATAATCGCAAAGGCGATTGTGGAATGCAAACATTTTTGTTTATGTCCATGGCGCGTTACAAAGGCATTCCCGTACGCTGGCAAAGTGGTTGGATGATGCACCCCAACGAAGTGAACTTACATGACTGGTGCGAAGTGTATTACGAAGGCACAGGCTGGGTACCTCTGGATATGTCGTTTCAGTACATGCCAAGTGCCGATAGGCGAATTAAGGACTTTTATTTAACAGGGATTGATGCTTATCGTATGATAGTGAACGATGATATTGCAGCTAAATTTCAACCTCGTAAAAAGTATTTCCGTAGCGAACCTTACGATTTTCAGCGTGGCGAACTCGAGTGGCGTGGTGGCAATATCTACTTTGATAAATGGGATTATCATATAGATGTTGAGTATAAATAA
>CAYXQZ010000503.1:0-1515 GCA_964466415.1 uncultured Paludibacter sp. | reverse complement strand
GAATTATACAGTAACTGTAACTGTAAAACCGCAGGAAACTGCTGTGAGAGCAGTATGGTTGCCAAGTTCAGAACATACTTCTTCCTTTATGTCTTATTCAAACGTGCAGGCTTCTATTTCGTTACTCGACCAACTCAATTTTAATACGCTTTATGTTTGCGCATGGGCAAATGGAAAAACCTGTTTTGATAGCGAAATACTGAACCAAAATTCGACCTGGGGCTCGGCTCGCAATGGTAATTTTTATGCCAACTACTCGGGAGGAACCGGAGATGCACTTGCAGATATCATCTCAGTGGCTCACACCAAAGGAATAAAGGTAATTCTTTGGTACGAATATGGTTTTATGGCAAACTGGAAAGCAAAAGGAACTGGTGGTGTTACGGCTGCCGATAATAAAGTCTTTGCAAAACATCCGGAGTGGATTGGTTTAGATTCAAATGGTAGTCAGGCCAACTATAATGGAACAGATTACTATTTCAACGGTTATGATCCGGCTGTGCAAAATTTTATGATATCGATGATGGAAGAGTCGCTTACAAAATATCCGGATTTGGATGGCATTCAAGGGGATGACCGAATGCCTGCAGCACCTCGCAATTCAGGATACGAAGCGGTAACAAAGGCTTTATATAAAAATCAGTATGGTGTAGATCCTCCTTCTGATTTCCAGAATGCACAATGGGTAAGGTGGCGGCTTGATCAATTGAATGCTTTCGGACGTACAATGCACGCACGTATTAAAGCCAAAAAATCTTCTGCAATTGTCTGTTTTTCGCCCAATAAATATCCATGGTGCGAAGCTAACCTGATGCAGGACTGGCCTCAGTGGATTAAGGATGGTATAGTGCAAATATTGTCGGTTCAGTGTTATGTAAAACCAAACTATGCTACAGATGTGGCTTCTGCAATAGCTACAATTCAAGCTACCGGAACAACAAAAAATTTACTCAATCCAGGAATGATATTAAAAAATGGTTCTAATCTGCTTACAGAGCAGGAGTTGGTGAATCAATTAAAAATAAACAGACAATACAACACGAATGGTGAAGCCCAATTTTGGTTCGATGGACTGAAAGAACCCTATATTCAAAACGTATTTAAAGCGTTTTATCCCGGAAAAGCTATTTTTCCTTTTTAAAAAATAATTCTTAGTTATTTTAAAAATATAATGAGCTATTTTAAACGCTAAGTACGCTAAGTCAGTAAGACGCAAAGTTTAAATTTACGTGGCGTCTTTGCTACTTGGCATCTTTCTTGGCAAGCCAAGTGGCAGAGCCGAGCGGCGTTCAAAATAATTCTTAGTCTTAAATACGACATTTAATTATTTCTATTGCTTATGTTCACAAAGTCTAAGTTTGTTCTTTTATCCATAATATTGCTTTTTATTTCCTGCACCGACGATTATTCGAATCCGAAAATTCCGTTTCCTGCACCGGAAAATTTAAAGGGTGAAAAGATTTCGGCTACGTCAATAAAACTTACGTGGGATGATAAAAGTAAAGGCGAAGAAGG
>CAYXQZ010000502.1:0-1517 GCA_964466415.1 uncultured Paludibacter sp. | reverse complement strand
ATATGGAAAAAATAATTAACGGTAAACCCGTGTCGCTTTACACCATTGTAAACGCTAACGGCATGTCGTGCGATATAACGAATTACGGAGCAAAGATAATTCGATTGTATGCGCCCGACAGGAATAAAAAGTTCGAAGATGTGGTATTGGCTTTCGATACGCTCGACGAAATAATAGAAAAAGAAGAGTATTACGGTGCTGTGTGCGGACGATTTGCCAATCGTATTAAAGATGGTAAATTCAGCATTGATGGAACTGAATATGCTCTGGCTATAAATAATGGTACCAATGCTTTGCATGGTGGAATTGAAGGCTATAACAGTTTGGTTTGGGATGTGGTTTCTACTTCCGAAACAAAAATTGTTCTTGGTTTACTTTCGCCTGATGGCGACGAAGGTTATCCCGGAAATCTGCAGATTACCTTGACATACGAATTGACAAATGAAAATGCACTGAGCATCCATTACGAAGCAACTACCGATAAACCAACCATTGTTGGATTAACGCAACACTCATATTTCAACCTGAAAGGTGCTGGAAACGGAACTGTAAAAGATCATTTGTTGCAAGTTAATGCTGATTTTGTAACGCTACTCGACGAATCATTTGCTCCTTCGGGCGAAATTTGTTCGGTGGAAGGCACTGCATTTGATTTCCGCAAACCAGTACTCATTGGCGAGCGCATTGATCACGAAGTGTATGTTCCTGGTTGGGGAATTGACAATAACTGGTGTCTGCGCAAGGAGCAACAAGGCGATTGTGTGTTGGCTGGATACATTTACGAACCCGTAAGCGGACGTAAAATGGAAGTGTTAACTACACAACCCGGAATGCAGGTATATACAGGCAACTGGATTGAAGAACAAATTGGTAAAGAAGGCAAAACGTACGATCGACAGGACGCAGTTTGTCTGGAAACGCAAGGTTTTCCAAATTCACCTAACATAGCCCATTTCCCAAGTCCGCTTTTGCGTCCAGGCCAAAAGTACGACGAATGGTGCATTTATAAGTTTTCGGCTGAGTAAATGCTAATTAGCTAAAAAGACTTTTTAATAATCTAAATACAATTAATGCCACAAAGCTTCAATAAAATGAATGTTTTTTGTGGCATTAATTTTTTTATTGTGCAAGCCGCTTCGATAATGTACTGCACGTACCTCTGTCTTTCTATCCTTTATACTCCTTCGTGCCGATAGGTTCTACAGCGGCACTTTTAAACTCAACTACAAAGGAGCCGAACACTGAAAATTGGGATTGTAACTGAAATTTAACACGCATACTGTATATTTATTTAAAAATAATTCATATATTTGCAGTCCATCAATTAATGCATTTTGATAGGCATACAGTTGATTTCACAATATTTTATTATAAAAAGTTACGATATTTGCTCATAAGCTTACAAATAGTAAGCCAAAACGCACTTTTAGCATTTTATCATAACCAATAATTATACATAGCAATTGTATTTTGTCAGTTTCTATTTTTAATTCAAAAACAAAAAGATTAAAACGATA
>CAYXQZ010000501.1:0-1535 GCA_964466415.1 uncultured Paludibacter sp. | reverse complement strand
CTACTGGTTTTTTTGTTAATAATCAGCGTCGAAGGAATTGCTGTAAGCTCATTATTTTCGGAGTTCGACAGTTCGTTCCAGCCTTGATAGCTAATAAGCATAAAGCTGAAGCGCGAAATAATAGAAGCATTGTTTTTGGACGTTTTAATCGATTTAACTCTATTAATAAAGTTACGTTGAAGTTCGTCTATAGCTGCTTGAATGGATTTATTTTTTTGAGCTACATTATTTACATCAATAATAAAAATACTTACTTCGGCATTGTTACGCATTAATCGGCGTGCATAACGGATTAAGAAACCGTCGTTTTCGTTTTCCAGAATAACCATTGTGGTAGTTATTTTACTGAAACCACGATTTACGAATACCCCCACACTGCAACGGCTATTTTCGATAAAATACTTTGTTTTGTCTTTTATTAATGAACCCGGATAAAAAATGGCTTGCGATTTCGAAATTCGATTCAAGGCACGGTTAAGCCAAGTTGTTTTAGTAAATATTTTCCGTTCCTTGAAAAACGGAATGCCCGAAAGCGATACACCAGCACCAACTAGTAGAAAATCGAAGTTGTTGTAATTTGCTGTTTTTACAATTCCTTGCTCAATATTATCGGTAATTTTATAATCGGTTTCAATCGGAATTTCGAGTCGGGCTGCTTCATCGTTTATCAGTTTAAAACTTTCGGTAGAGTATTGCTCGCTATAAATTGGGTTTACATCCGTTCCTGGCGTAATGTGCAGTACATTAACAGCCAAACTATTTTTCGAACCGTCCAGTACTGTTTTAGCTACGTTAAGCAGCGTTTTTCCATTTTCGGGATTACCCAAGGCAATAAGCGCTTTGAAAACGCCCAAACTTTGCTGACGCTCAAACTCCTCTACGATGCGTTTTTCGGGGAATATCTTTTCGATTAACGATAGTATAGGCGTTGTCATAAAGGTAGTTACCAAAGCCATAATCACCAACATAACAAAAATTGGCTTAGGCAATACACCCATTTCGTAGCCAATATTCAATACAATTAGTTCCATCAACCCTCGCGTATTCATCAAAATACCAATGCTCAAACTGTCTTTCCAGTTTTCGCCAAGAATTTTTGCTGTAAACGCACCACCAACAAACTTTCCTGTAATTGCAACCCCAATCACAATCAAACATAGTATCCACATTTGAGGTGAATCCAATACACCAATATCTGTTCGTAAACCAGTATACACAAAAAACAAAGGCAGAAACATGGTAAGCGAAACATCTTCAATTTTATCCACTATAAGTTTTCGGAACGAAGGAAGCGGAGGCATGATAACACCAGCTAAAAATGCTCCAAACAAAGCATGAATACCAATTAATTCGGTAGTAAATGCCGATAAAATAAGAATTAACAAAAAGAACGCAAAGATACTTCTGTTTACAACTTCCCTGTTTTTATAAATTTCGCCTAATCGTTTTAAAAACGGGCGAACAACAGCCAACATTATTACAACATAAACAATTGAAAATAAGATGGTATAAATTGAACTCGCAAAACTTCCGGT
>CAYXQZ010000500.1:0-1536 GCA_964466415.1 uncultured Paludibacter sp. | reverse complement strand
AATAACAAGGCTTTATCCTTTCCATTTCGCAATCTTTCTACTTCTTCATCATAAATTGTATTACCCCGTTTTGGAAATGCGTATAAATCAATCATTACAGAAATAAAAACATCTTTATCGTTTTGGTATCTTGACATTAATCTTCGCAAATGATTTTCAATTAAATCAAAACTATTCCCACCACCACCAATACCTAATTTTCTATTCGTTTGCCATTGCTGAGCTTCAATATGAATCCCATTTGTAATAAATGAAGCATAAAGTACTTTCCGCAAGAACCTTTCTTCTGTTTCACCTTCAACCACAATAAATAATCTTTTCATGGCTTACCTCCTATAATGTTTTGATGCCATAAATCAGATAAACTGTAAGTACCAATCCATTCAGATAAATCCTCATTAACTAATCTTTTAAACTCTGATTTTCTACCTTCACGGGTAACCACCACAATATCTTCGGGTTCGAATTCATTTAGCATATCTGCATCTTGAGTCGCTATAAAAATTTGACAATGCTCACTTGCTCCCTGAATCAATTCGCAAATTATTTTTACAGCGGATGGATGCAAACCCAATTCAGGCTCATCTAAAAACATAACTGCGGGTAGCCGTTCTGTGGGTAAACATAGCAACGTAACTAAAGCCATTGCTCTCAGCATACCATCACTGGCTTGTGTTGCTACAAATGTTATTGGAGAACCTTTTTCCTTCCAACGCAAATAGGTTTTACCATATTGGTTTATCAACACAAAATCATCAAAAAATGGTATAATCTGTTGTATAATAGTAATGATTTTCTGATAAATAGCTGGTTGATTTTGACTCAATTCATATAATACTGAAGATAGATTTCTACCGTCTTCTTCCAAAAACCAATTGTTATCCAAATCCGATTTATTGTTTCTTATTGGAGAACTGAATGTTGTGTTATGAAATTGATAAGTAATTAATTGTTGAAGCATTCGCTTTACAGTGCCCTGGGTTTTGCCTGTTGATTCTGCATTTATAAGAGCAGATTCCTTATGTCCGGATCCCAAATCATACCAAACTCTTACTTCTTTATAGCCTGTTGGTGTATATCGAAACTGTTCTTCGGTAAATATAAATGTATCTGAGGAAGCATGTGAAAGCCTGAATTTATATTCGTTTAAGCCAGCAGTTGTTTTGAGACTCACTGAGCCACAAATTTGTGGTGAAGTTTCTGGCCCATCAAATAAAAAAGACGATGCACCGCCATTTAATCCTGTATAATCCGCAAGATTTCCGGTTCCACTTAACATGTTCGAAAGAAACTTAAAAAAACCTATAAAGTTGGATTTACCTGCACCATTTTGTCCAATAAAAACATTGATTGAACGAGGTGCAAAAGATGGCATAGACTGGATGCTTTTAAAACCCTTTATAACAATGTTTTGTATCTCTAATTTTTGCATAATTATCAATCTTTAAATAAAAATTAATCTTCAAACATACGATTTTTAAACTCTTCTTCAATCAAAACCACCTTCCAGCATCCTGATGATTTTTCAATTTTGGC
>CAYXQZ010000499.1:0-1550 GCA_964466415.1 uncultured Paludibacter sp. | reverse complement strand
TCAATGTGTAACAATTTAGTCCAAACAATTAAAAACATTGTTCAAAACCACTATTGTGTTTGAAATTAAATTGGATAATTTTGAATTTGTTCATAAGATATTGTCACGAAATATTAAGATTTTGAATAAATTTACTTCTTATTTTTCGATAATTACGATTTGAATGATTTTATCTTTTTAGTGTACTATTTTCTTATTTATTGCAAAGTAAGATAATTACTTTTGTAAAATAGATATTAGATCATTGTTTATTTTTCGTTGAATTAAAAATGTACTTGCTCAAAATACTTTCCAAGTTATGAAAAAGATTTTTTTTATTGTTTTCTTCTCATTAATAATATTGCCTACAAGCGCTAAAGCTAGCCCACGTATCCAATACACGATTAACGAAAATTGGAAATTTGTGCCTGGTAATATTACTGATGCATTTCAATTGAATTACAACGATTCGAATTGGAAATCGATCAATTTTCCGCATACATGGAATGCTACCGACACAAAGAATGATGAGCCAGGTTATTACAGAGATGTTGCTTGGTATAGAAGAGCACTAACTATCCCTGCCAATATGCAAGACAAGCAAATTACTATCTTTTTTGAAGGAGCAAATCAGGAAATAGAATTGTTTGTAAATGGAAAAAGTGCAGGAACTCATGTGGGTGGTTATACCCGTTTCAGTTTCGATATAACCAATTTTGTCCGTTTTGGCGAGAAAAATATTTTTGCAATAAAAGTGAACAACCGCTTTAATGAAAATATTCCACCGTTGTCTGCCGATTTCACTTTTTTTGGAGGAATTTACCGCGATGTGTTTCTAATTTTTACCGAAAAACTGCATATTTCCACCACTCATTACGCATCGGCGGGAGTCTATTTTCGGACTCCAACCGTCAATAAAAATGAAGCACAGGTGGAGATAAAAACACTATTGACAAACGCATCCGTGGCTAAAAGAAAATTGCGGGTTGAACATACCGTTATCAATCCTGACAAGAAAACTGTCTTAACGGTGTCGAAGAGTATTCAATTGTTGAAAAACTCAACTGACATTCCAGATAATCAGTCGTTTGTGATAAAATATCCGAATTTGTGGAGCCCCGATTCTCCTTCTTTATACTCCGTTTATACACGTATTTATGATGCAAAAACCAACGAGCTACTCGATGAAGTTTTTCAGCCTCTCGGAATTCGTTGGTTTGAGTTCACAACCGAAAACGGATTTGTATTGAACGGAAAACCACTTAAACTAATTGGAACCAACCGGCATCAATGTTTCGATGGGTTAGGAAATGCGCTGCCGGATGAAATTCATGTGCGCGATATAAAATTATTGAAAGAAATGGGAGGAAACTTCCTGCGCGTTTCTCATTATCCGCAGGATCCAACCGTAATGGAAATGTGCGACAAGCTCGGTATTATTACCTCGGTGGAAATCCCAATTGTGAATGCAATAACCGAAAACGAAAAGTTTACACAAAACTGCTTAGAAATGGCTCGCGAGATGGTTTTTCAGGATTACAACCGTCCTTCGGTGCTAATCTGGGCGTATA
>CAYXQZ010000498.1:0-1551 GCA_964466415.1 uncultured Paludibacter sp. | reverse complement strand
CATAAAAATTTTAATTTAAATTTGTGCAGCTATAAAAGCCACACTATATGAATTTTTTGCGTATATTTGGAAAAAATTTGTATTTTTGTGCAGATTTCCGTTATATGGCTTTGAGGGTGATGAATACTTGTTAGAATTAATTATATGTAATCCAACATAAATAAATGAAGCAATGAAAACAAAAATCCTTTTTAATAAATCCTGGATTTCGTTTGCAATTTTGATAATTGGGATAGTATTAACAATCATTATTGCATCTAATACTACAAAAAATCTTAAAGCTTCTGAGGAACACGAGTTCAGCTTGGTATGCCATGAGATTAAAACAAAAATTACCACTCGACTTCATGCTCACGCTCTACTTTTGCGAAGCGGTGCAGCCTTTTTTGCTGCATCTGATTTAGTTACCCGCACCGAATGGAAAATATTTTCTGAGACTTCCAAAATAGATAAAAATTTACCTGGAATACAAGGTGTTGGGTATGCTATGATCATAAAAAAAGATCAATTGCAGAAGCATATACAAGAAGTACGAAAAGAAGGCTTTTCTGATTATAAAGTCCGGCCTGAAGGTAACCGCGAAATCTATACTTCCATCGTTTATATTGAACCATTTACAGGTAGAAACTTACGTGCTTTTGGGTACGATATGTATTCGGAATCGGTAAGACGAAAAGCTATGGATTATGCCAGAGATTACAATGTGGCAGCAATTACCGGTAAAGTTCAGTTAGTACAGGAAACAAGTACTGATATACAAGCAGGGACATTGATGTATGTTCCGGTTTATAAAAAAGGGTTGCCAATAAATACTATAAACGAACGTAGGGCAGCTATTATTGGTTGGGTATATAGTCCCTATCGAATGACTGATTTGATGCAAGGCATATTAGGAACCAGAGGGTTAAATGATATTTACAAAATTCATTTGCAGATTTTTGACAATGACAGTTTCAATCAGAACTCGTTAATATACGACAGTCAACAAAAAAACGTCATAACACAAAAAGACTATGATAATAAAAAACGAATTCTTCCAATTGAGTTTAATGGAAAAAAATGGAACTTGCGGTTTACTAAATCAGAAGATACAGATAAAAATTTTATAAGTAAAGATCACATTATTCTAATTAGTGGATTAGTTATCAGTTTGTTGCTGTTTGGGTTATCACTGTCTTTATTAAATACACTTTCGAACGCACAGAAAATTGCAAAACAATTAACTTCAAAATTAGAAGAAAGTGAAGCTAATTTCAAACAATTATTTGACATTAACCCCGACACAATAAATATAATACGGGTATCAGATAGTAAAATTGTTGAGGTCAATAATAAATTTCAAGACCAATTAGGTTTTACACATGATGATGTTATTGGAAAAACCACATTAGAACTAAATATATGGGCAAATCCGACTGAAAGACCATACATCCTTAATGAAATTCAAGAGAAAGGTGATATTATTAATTATGAGTCATTATTCAAGCGTAAAGACGGGAGTATTTTTACGGGAATTTTATCTTGCAAACTTATCGATTTTCGTGGTGAGCC
>CAYXQZ010000497.1:0-1553 GCA_964466415.1 uncultured Paludibacter sp. | reverse complement strand
AACCGTAAACCAGCCAATAGTTTTCCCATTTCCAGTTTTTTACTTTGTCGAACGGAATACTGAAACTACCACTCATAAAAGCACCAGTACCTATCAGGATAATGCCAAAAATTATTGTCATGTTCATGGTAATGAATTTAGTGTTTTAATAATTATTTATTGCGATATTCTTAATTGATAATTGTGTAATATCGGCATGTTTATTCTGTATATTTCGACTACAAGTGTTTCTATTTCTGTAAGATAATCATTTTGCTTTGGTGCGTTTAAGCAGTAATTTTCAAATTGTTTTTTAACATATCCATAATTGCTTTTACCTTCATAGCCTTTCAATCTGTGAGCGAAATTTTCTTTCAATTGCTCAGTACTTAGATTTAAATCGGCTGGAGTTAAATTGTTGAATTCAACCAATTTTATGTCTCGATAATTTGATGCAATTTGGCGGCGTTTCTCATTCAAAACAGCTATTTTTTCGGCTTGAATTGCCTGAGGCGTATTCGGCAGTAATGCAAGATTTATTCCGCTTTGCAATTGTTTTCCGGTAAATTCCGCAATTTGATTGCTGTCAATTGTCAGAATATATTTATTATCGTGTAAAAGTCCGGTTATTTGAAGCATCTCGCGATTAAAACTTTGCGTAAATGGAACTAAGCTTGTATCGGTAGGATATGCGCTTACCGGAAATGGCAAAGATTTTTCGAAATTTCGAAATGTGATTTCATTTTTTCTAATCTTCAATCCACTTACTTTGCAATTCAATGTCTGTAAAACTTTTTTATGCCTGATGTCAATTACTGCTTTTGAGATAAATGGTGATACATTCAATGCTTTCAGAAAGCTGTATGCCATTACAAAGTGACCGGCACTTTCAGGATGAACCCTATCCATACGGTTCATTGTAAATTCAGGGTTGACCTTTTGTCGACACATTGAAATTGAGTCCATAACTTCATGAAAATCAACAATCCCTGATTTGTATTTCACACTCAACGAATCTATAAACATTCCATATTTTTCAAATGCTTTATTCAACCCCATTGCAGTTGTTGAGTCGGGCATGGGTTTTTCCTCATAATAAGCTGGCGTTAGGAAAATGATTTTAGTACGCATCGAATCTAATTTTCGCACCAACTCTTTCATGTTTGATTTGTAAAGTGCATCGGCTTTTAATTTTTCTGCCTCTTTTACAGGTGTTGAATTCACGTACAAACTCCGGTTTATATCGTTAGTTCCCAGCTTAATGGTTGCCACTGTTGGTTTATGTACGGCAATATCTTTATTGAATCGCTTTAATGCCCGTTCTACATTATCGCCCGAAATTCCACAATTAAAAACATCAATCTTCCGCTCTGGAAATCGGGTTAAATAAAATAAATAAATATAAGAATGATAGGATCCACTGTGCGTTATACTGTTTCCAACAAAACACACTTTGTCACCATCCTTGAAAAATTCAGCCTTACTAACTATTCTTTGAGCTTGTATGCTTCCATAACACAATACCACAATTAGATAAGCAATAATGAAATTATTTCTCATAGATTATTTTTTGA
>CAYXQZ010000496.1:0-1556 GCA_964466415.1 uncultured Paludibacter sp. | reverse complement strand
CAGATTCGTAACGGCAAAAAAATTACAAAAGAACGTAGTTGTATGCCGGGATATATCTTGATTGAGGCTAATCTGATAGGTGAAATTCCACATCGTCTCCGTAATACACCCAATGTAATCGGTTTCTTGCAAGAAAAATCGCATTCTCCAATTCCTGTTCGCCAATCAGAGGTTAACAGAATTCTTGGAAGTGTGGACGATATGCAAGAAATAGGTGAAGAAATGCTAACTCCATATATTGTGGGCGAAAGCGTTAAGGTGATTTCTGGTCCGTTTTCGGGCTTGACAGGGATTATTGAAGAAGTTCACTCAGATAAGAAAAAACTCAAAGTTATGGTTTTGATATTCGGACGAAAAACACCGCTCGAATTATCATTTACGCAAGTAGAGAAGGAATAGACAAGTTGGTTACAAACTGGTTTTTTCCACAAAAACAACAAAAAACAGATTATTATGGCTAAAGAAATTGCTGGACTTATTAAATTACAGATTAAAGGAGGGGCAGCAAATCCATCTCCCCCTGTAGGACCTGCATTAGGTTCTAAAGGGATCAATATTATGGAGTTTTGCAAACAATTCAATGCCAGAACCCAGGACAAACCGGGTAAAGTTTTACCTGTTGTTATCACCTATTATTCAGACAAATCATTCGATTTTGTTGTAAAGACTCCACCGGTAGCTATTCAATTATTGGAAGCTACAAAATTAAAAAGTGGATCTGCTGAACCAAATCGTAAAAAAGTGGCCGAAATCACTTGGGTGCAAGTTCAACAAATTGCAACTGACAAAATGGTCGATTTGAATTGTTTTGAATTAGAGGCCGCCATGAAAATGGTAGCCGGTACAGCTAGAAGTATGGGCATTACCGTAAAAGGTAGTTTTTCAATTAATAATTAATAAACTTCAATTAAAAAATGAGTAAACTGACAAAAAAACAAAAGTTGGCTTTTGAAAAGATTGAAGCTGGAAAAGCCTATACACTTAAGGAAGCAGCTACGTTAGTAAAAGAAATTACTACTACTAAGTTTGATGCTTCTGTAGATATAGATGTACGTTTAGGTGTTGACCCACGTAAAGCCAATCAAATGGTGCGCGGCGTAGTGTCGTTGCCAAATGGAACCGGTAAGCAAGTAAGGGTTCTTGCATTATGTACTCCCGATCAGGAAGCAGCTGCTAAAGAAGCAGGAGCTGACTACGTAGGACTCGATGAATATATCGAAAAAATTAAAGGAGGCTGGACAGATGTTGATGTTATCATCACTATGCCTGCTATCATGGGTAAATTAGGTGCTTTAGGTCGTGTACTCGGTCCTCGTGGATTGATGCCAAACCCTAAAAGTGGTACTGTTACCAACGAAGTAGGTAAAGCTGTAAAAGAAGTAAAACAAGGAAAAATCGACTTTAAAGTTGATAAATATGGTATTGTACACACATCAGTTGGGAAAGTATCTTTCACTCCTGAAATGTTGGTTCAAAATGCCAAAGAATTTGTAAATACTTTGATGAAACTGAAACCAACTTCAGCTAAAGGTACTTATGTTAAGAGCATTTATCTT
>CAYXQZ010000495.1:0-1558 GCA_964466415.1 uncultured Paludibacter sp. | reverse complement strand
TAATCCTGGCGGAAGTACCACCAAAGTTATTGCTGTAGGCACAAATCCGGGAAATATTGCAAATGCAAACAATGGTGTGTATTATTCCGGCACAGTGCCAGCCATTGGGGTTAAATATCCAACAGCGCTGCTGGGTACTTATTTAACCACCAATCCAGAATTGGATACCGATGGATTTGCACTTGCAACTGCTTATCTTACGGGTCCTACCGACGGAAAACCACGTGGATTTTACAACCACAGTACTTCGCCTTGGATTTCGCTGTCGAAAGCGGGTTTAACAGCATTGGGATACAATGGCGTAGGTCCCGATGCAGAGGCACAATCTTTTAAAGTGGCAGGCACAAATTTGGGAGCTAATATTGTAATAACTCCACCGTCAAATTTTGAAATTTCACAAGATGGAACAGCATTTTCAACATCGCCAATCAGCCTGATTCCAACTTCGAAAACCGTAGCCAGCACCACCATTTATGTGCGTTTGGTGGCTTCGTTGCCTGCCAATAATTATACAGACATATTAACAATAACAAGTGCAGGAGCTGTTACTAAATCCCTTCAACTTAGTGGAACTGTAACTTTGCCGACCATTACCAGCGACACTTACGACATAACGCAGTTTGACTATTTCACTGGTCTTGGTCCGTCGGCACACCAATTTATACTTCTAAATGCCACAAACCTACAAGCCAACTTAACTATAACAGTGTCTGCCAATTTTGAAATGTCGCTCAACACTGCAACTAATTTTAGCACTGACGCTATTGTTGTAACACCCGATGGATTAGGGTCAATTGTGGATAAAAAACTATATGTCAGAATGATAGCAGGACTGACACCAAATATTTATACGGGCAATCTAACCTTAAGTTCTGCGGGAGCTGTCACCAAAAACGTATCAGTAATTGGCGGTGTTAGCAATAAGCCCACTATGGCAATTAGCAATTATTATGGGTTAAATTATGTGCTGGGAAATGGCCCGTCGGAACCGCAAAAAATAGTTATTGAGGGAGGTGGACTTACCGATGATATTCATATTTCGCTGCCAACCAATTCAAATTTTGAAATTGCGTTGGATAAAATTTCTTTTTTCTCGCAAAACTTAACACTGACGCAAACAAATGGTATTGTGTCATTTATCCCCATTTATGTACGATTAAAAGCTGGACTGGGAATAAATAATTATAGCGATGTAATGACATTAACTAGTAATGGCAGCAATTCAATTTCGGCTGTTGTGGAAGGAAATGTTACAAGTTCAGCAAATCCTGCACCACAGAAAGCGAAAGTTTCCGAAGGAGGGATTTTGAAAATGAAGGGAAAGTCAACAACTCAAAATAGTGAAGAAACGAAAAAAGTTACCGTTTTAAAAGTAATTGTTCAATAAAATAACATTAAGAAATTTACCATTTATCCATTTACAATTTACCATTTAATATAAAGATATAAATCAATAACTACTCACTATTCTCCCCTTTAGGGGGTTAGGGGGCTTATTTTAATTCAAAATGAAAAAGTACATATTATACAGTTTGCTGGGATTAATACTTACAGCGAA
>CAYXQZ010000494.1:0-1559 GCA_964466415.1 uncultured Paludibacter sp. | reverse complement strand
ATGACAAAATGACAAAATACAGATGGACGATTTGTTCTCTGTTATTTTTGGCTACAACTATCAATTATCTCGACCGTCAGGTACTATCACTTTTACAGCCAATTTTGGCAGAGGAATTTCACTGGACTGATAGCGATTATGGTACTATCACTGCTATTTTCTCACTTGCTTATGCCATTTCGATGCTTTTTGCAGGTAGATTTGTTGATAAACTTGGAACAAAAAAAGGTTATGCTTGGGCAATAGCTGTATGGTCAGTGGCAGCAATGCTACATGCACTTTGCGGATTAGCTACAGAGTGGTGGACAGGAATACCTGATGCCAAAGGTCTAACTGATGCTACTGGGCCAATTATTGCGACAATTTCGATGGTAAGTGTTGTGATGTTTGTAATAGCACGAATTTTATTGGCTTTTGGTGAGTCGGCTAACTTTCCGGCTGCTATTAAAGCTACTGCAGAATACTTCCCTAAACGCGACCGTGCATTTGCAACTGGTGTTTTTAATTCTGGTGCCAATGTAGGAGCAATTTTAGCACCGCTTACTGTACCATTTATGGCAAAAGCTTGGGGTTGGGAAACTGCATTTTTGGTGATTGGTGCTGTAGGATTTCTTTGGTTAGCAGCATGGCTAATTTTTTACAAGCCAATTGAAACTAATAATAAAGTTAATGCTGCTGAACGTGCATACATTAATCAAGATGACGACAAAGATAAAGTAGTGGCAGATGAAACGGTTAAAGTCGAAAAAATGTCATATAAACAAGCATTTAAATTTAAACAAACATGGGCTTTTGCATTTGGTAAGTTTATGACAGATGGTGTTTGGTGGTTCTTCCTATTCTGGACACCAGCATACTTAAAAGCAGAGTATGGTATGTTACCCGACCAAATTGCATTCCCAATTGGATTACTTTATACTATAACTGTTTTTGGTTCAGTATTTGGTGGAAAATTCCCAACTTACTTTATCAACAGAGGTATGAATCCTTATGCTGGACGTATGCGTGCTATGATGATTATTGCATTTTTCCCTTTATTAGTGCTACTAGCACAGCCTTTTGGACATATTGAATCCTTAGGTGCTTATGCATTTTGGGTACCAGTATTGTTAATTGGTATCGGTGCTTCTGCACACCAAGCATGGTCGGCAAATATATTTACTACTGTGGGCGATATGTTTCCAAAATCAGCAGTAGCAACCATAGTTGGTATAGGTGGAATGGCTGGTGGCCTAGGTTCGTTTTTTATCAACAAAGGTAGTGGAATGTTATTCGATTACAGCTTAGCTGAATGGGGAAGCAAAACTCCAGGGTACACCATTGTATTTACATTTTGTGCTGTGGCTTATCTTATTGGGTGGATAGTAATGAAAACGCTTGTTCCTAAATACAAACCAATTGTAATGGATTAATTTTCGAAGTATTTATCAGTTAAATTAAAAATGCGAATCAGAATAAATTTCCGATTCGCATTTTTTAATGCACTAAACTCATACTCTTAAACTCGAGATTAAATTAATTCATTTTGCTTTAAAATAAATTCCATTTCTGTTTGAACA
>CAYXQZ010000493.1:0-1559 GCA_964466415.1 uncultured Paludibacter sp. | reverse complement strand
ATTTGATTATTTGAATGTAAATTCGTATTTTTGTAATCAATTTTCCGAAAGTATGACAAATAAGTACGATGAATTAATCAACGCATTCGAATTGAAGCTGCGAAAACTTATTTCGGAGTACGAGTCATTACGAGAACAAAATGTTGAATTGAAAGCTGCTCTGGAACGCAAACAAGAGGATTTAATGCAAGCACATCAGCAGTTTCTCGAAATTCGGAACAATTATGATCGACTTCGTGTAGCCCGCAATTTGGGAACCTCTGAAGAGGAGCGAGTTGAATCGAAACGACGCATCAACAAAATTGTGCGTGAAATTGATAAATGTTTAGCGCTTTTGAATGAATAGTGAGTATGGAAAAAGGCGATGACTTAAAGATAAATATTCTTATTAATGGTGTGCGTTTACCGCTTACAGTAAAACGCGACGAAGAGGAATTATATCGTAATGCTGAAAAAATTGTAGTCAAGTTTATCAACGACTATCAAAAATTATACAGCCAAAAGTCGTACAGCGAAATTTTAACTTACACTGCATTTAGATTGGCTGTAATTCTTAATAAACAAAGTTCAAATCAGGATTTAGCTCCTTTGGCAGAGCGTATCAAAGAGTTGGACAATGAATTAGCTACATTATTAGCTCAATAAAAAACATTTTTTCAATTTTTACGCAATTCGTTGAACGGAAGCAGGCAATCGCCTGTTGGTGTTTTCATCGTATTGCGTTTTTTATTTTTTAAAACCGGAGAGAATTAAACTAAAATAATAACTTTTTTTAAATCATATAATTAGCATGCTAGATATAATAATTGGATTGGTTGCTTTTGTGGTTGGGGCGGGAGGCGCGTATGTGCTCTTCGGTTTAATCAGTAAAAAAACTATGCGCGATGCAGAAGCCGAGGCTGAACTGCTCAAGAAAAACAAAATGATTGAGGCTAAAGAAAAATTTATTGCCCTCAAAGTGGAACATGAGCAGCAAGTGGCTCAACGCAATGAAAAACTGCAGGAACGCGAAGTTAGACTTCAACAACGCGAGATGCAACTAAATCAGAAACAGGGTGATATGCAACGTAAAATAAACGAAGTAGATGCCCTACGCGAAACACACGAACAGCAAATTAGTCAAATTGAACACAAGAAAAAAGAATTAGAAAGCTTAACACGTCATGCACAGGAGCAACTCGAAACGGTGTCGGGTTTATCGGCCGAACAGGCTAAATCGCAATTGATTGAAGCATTGAAAGATGAGGCCAAAACCAATGCCATGTCCTATATCAACGACATAATGGAAGAGGCTAAAATGACAGCTACCAAAGAAGCTAAAAAGATAGTGGTTCAAAGCATACAACGTGTAGCTGCCGAAACAGCTATCGAAAACTCAGTTACTGTTTTCCACATTGATTCCGACGAAATTAAGGGCCGCATTATTGGTCGCGAAGGTCGTAATATACGTGCACTAGAAGCAGCTACTGGCGTTGAAATTATAGTTGACGACACCCCAGAGGCTATTGTTCTTTCGGCATTCGACCCTGTTCGTCGCGAAATAGCTCGTCTATCATTGC
>CAYXQZ010000492.1:0-1560 GCA_964466415.1 uncultured Paludibacter sp. | reverse complement strand
GAAAACACAGTCAAGCTTTCACCCCGCTTCCTCTTGGGTTTAAAAGCATTTACTCAAATCTATTATGGAAATATTAATTCAGGTTTAATGGTTAAAGTTGGATATACATTATAAAAGTCGAAAGCCTTAATTATGAAAAAAACAATTGCAACATTTGCAGCCTTAATCGCTGCCTTGTTTGCTTCACTTAATGTGTTTGGACAATCCGAAATTCCTTTTTTGAGTCGTGTCGAATTCGACTTAAGCGTAGGTGCTGTGCAATCGAATAAATTTACCATATCTGATTTCAAAGACTTTAGAGGCAATGTGTATGACATTACTTTGGGCGGTGGACTTAACCCAAAATACCGTTTCGACTTGGGATTTGCCGTAACGTCATCGCTCTCGATAGGGGCTTATATTGCTACTTCTGATGTTAGAGTAAATGAATTAATCTTACCAGATTCGCTAGGTAATGGTTCTTATGGATATGGTAATGGTTCTACAAGTTCAAAAAAAGCTACATTTTATGGCCTTTCAGCTAAATACCAATTGCTTCCGCTTGTATTTAAACAGGCCGACAAAATGCGTTTTCAACTCTATACAATTGCACAAGTGGGTATTGTTTCGTCGTGGCAATGGGATATTGATTCGGAACATATTTATGAACAAATAAAGAATCCAAAATTCACTGAATACGGTATTGGACTCGGTTTAACATACAAGTTTAGCAAACATTGGAGTGCTTTTGCTGAGTATAATTATGGTCATTTTTTTAATGCTAACAGCTCCCATTTAAGAGGTGGGTTGATGATTCGGTTATAAAAAAAATAAACTCAAACGTAATTTTTTCGGATAAATACGTTATTAATTGCAAACCAATATTTTTATGAAAAACCTTTTGCTTACTGCAATTCTACTTTCTTTGTTGTCTTCGTGCCACACTATGGTGGAGGATGAATTTCAGGATTTTAAGAAAACGCCTGTTCTGAATGCTTTTCTGCAAGCTGATAGCATTCTTAAAGTTCAACTTACTTTTACCGCTAATTTGAAAGACTCCACTCCCGATTATGTATCCAATGCACAGGTAGTAATTGAAAGTTCACTTGGAAAACTCGACACATTGACATACACGCAAAAAGGTTGGTATGTAAGTTCTCATACTGCTTTGGCTGGTGTTACCTATACCTGCAAAGCCGATATCGCTGGTTTTCAACAGGTACGGGCACAAACAACCATTCCCGACTACAACATTATTCTCGATTTGGTTTTTACCGAACTTGCCGACTTGGGCAGTCAGGGCGAAGTTATTTCATCCTACGAGTTTTCGATTGCTTCTTTTAAAACCCGCACTTGTTATTGGCAAGTACGGTTGGTTACTCAGGGTTTTGACTATGAATATAACCAAAAAACAAAAAAAATGATTCAATATCCTTCTTGGAACAGTCAAGAAATTTATATGCAGACCGACAGGGATTCGGTATTGCTTACCGAGGCGGAACCATTGACTGTTTTTTCGAACAAAAAGATGAAAAATGATACGTATAAAGTGAAGTTTTTTATTAATTCATACAGCAATGG
>CAYXQZ010000491.1:0-1561 GCA_964466415.1 uncultured Paludibacter sp. | reverse complement strand
TGTTCAAACAGAAATGGAATTTATTTTAAAGCAAAATGAATTAATTTAATCTCGACTTTTTTGAATATGAGTTTAGTGTATTAAAAAATGCGAATCGGAAATTTATTCTGATTCGCATTTTTTAATTTTACGTATAAATGATTTGAAAATTAATCCATTACAATTTGTTTGTATTTAGGAACAAGCGTTTTCATTACTATCCACCCAATAAGATAGGCTACGGCACAAAATGCAAATACTATGGTATAACCAGGTGTTTTGCTTCCCCATTCTGCTAAGCTATAATCGAAAAGTAAGCCACTACCTTTGTTGATGAAAAATGAACCAATACCACCAGCCATTCCACCAATACCAACTATGGTTGCAACTGCCGATTTTGGGAACATATCACCTACGGTAGTAAATATGTTGGCTGACCATGCTTGGTGAGCTGAACCTCCAATGCCAATTAAGAGTACCGGTACCCAAAATGCATAATTTCCAAGTGCAGCAATATGTCCAAATGGTTGTGCTAATAATACTAACAGTGGAAAAAATGCAATAATCAACATGGAACGCATACGTCCAGCATAAGGATTCATTCCTTTGTTAATAAAGTAAGTTGGGAATTTTCCGCCAAATACAGAACCAAAAACTGTGATAGTATAAAGTAATCCAATTGGAAATGCAATTTGATCTGGTAACATACCATATTCAGCTTTTAAGTATGCTGGTGTCCAAAATAGGAAAAACCACCAAACACCATCGGTCATAAATTTGCCAAACGCAAATGCCCATGTTTGTTTAAACTTAAAGGCTTGTTTGTATGTCATTTTCTCAACTTTTACCAACTCGTCAACTACTACTTTATCAACTGCATCATCTTGGTTAATGTAAGCTCTTTCAGCATCATTCACTTTCGGGTTCGATTCAATTGGTTTATAAAGAATTAACCATGCAGCTAACCAAAGAAATCCAACAGCACCAATCACTAAAAATGCAGTTTCCCAACCCCATGCTTTTGCCATAAAAGGTACAGTAAGCGGAGCTAAGATAGCGCCTACATTAGCTCCCGAGTTAAATAATCCAGTTGCAAAAGCGCGGTCGCGTTTAGGGAAGTATTCGGCAGTAGCTTTTATGGCAGCTGGGAAGTTAGCCGATTCACCAAATGCTAATAAAATACGTGCAATTACAAACATTACAACACTAACCATCGAAATTGTTGCTACAATGGGTCCAGTTGCATCGGTTAATCCTTTAGCATCAGGAATTCCGGTCCACCATTCTGTAGCTAATCCACAAACAGCATGTAACATAGCTGCTAACGACCAAAATGCAATTGCCCAAGCATACCCTTTTTTTGTGCCAAGTTTGTCGATAAATCGGCCTGCAAATAACATTGAAATAGCATATGCCAATGAAAATATTGCCGTAATTGTGCCATAATCACTATCAGTCCAGTGAAACTCTTCTGCTAAAATAGGCTGAAGAAGTGACATTACCTGACGGTCGAGATAATTGATAGTAGTAGCCAAAAATAACAGAGAACAAATCGTCCATCTGTATTTTGTCATTTTGTCAT
>CAYXQZ010000490.1:0-1561 GCA_964466415.1 uncultured Paludibacter sp. | reverse complement strand
CTCAAATAAACGATAATACGACCGATCTGCTACCATTCAGAGGTTATATTGCTACAGTACCTACCGATGGGAATGTAACATTTACAGGAGGAACTTTAAACAATAGCACCGAAACAATAACTTTGTATCGTACTGCTGGTCAAGCCAAAGAAGGTTTCAATTTGGTAGGAAATCCGTTTCCGGCCTATTACGACTTTGGAAGTTCTACCAAAACACATATTCAACCTTCGTTTTGGTATCGCGCAAAAAATGCCGGAAATACAGCTTATGTTTTCGACACTTACAGCGTAACAAACGGATTAGGCACCAGCTTAAGCAGCAAATCGGTAACTACCAACATCCCTCCTATGCAGGCATTTTGGGTACGTGTGGATAATGGATATAGTTCGGGAACCATTACTTTCGATAAGCAGTATATTAATCACAAGGATGTTACAAACAATCGCCGTCGTGCACCCGAAGCTACGAATGCTAAATTCGTTCGCCTGCAAGTATCAAACGGTACGAACTTCGACGAAGCCATTGTGGTGTTTAATCCCTTAGCTTCGGATGGATACGATGCCTACGATTCGCCAAAAATGAGTAATGGAAGCACCAAAATTCCCGAAATTTTCACCAAAGCCGGCAATGAAGTTGTGGCCATTAACGGAATGAAAACATTTGACAGCGAACGCATTATCCCATTGGGATTTAGCACGGGTCAAACTGCGAGCTTCACACTCAAAGCAACCGAAATTTCAGGATTCGATAGTTCGTTCCGACTTGTATTGGTGGACAAAAACAAACCTGCCGAATACGATATAACAGCGGGCACCGATTACACATTTAATTCTCCAGTAGTTAATAATTCCGATCGATTTGAGCTGAAATTTAAAGTTTCAGGATCAACCACTGCTACTGAAAATACAATTTCGGACGGCATCAGTTTTATACGAAAAGATAACAATCATATTTGGGTAACTTACAGTGGTATAGTCGAAAAAGGTAGCTTTGTAACACTCTACAATACAGCCGGTCAAGCTATTAGCAACAAACTGATTGAATCGGAAACCACCAATGTAACATTACCCACAATGCCAGGCATATATATGCTTAAAGCAATTGTTTCGGGCAAAGCCAAAACTTCAAAAATAATACTCAATTAATAAAACACCTTATGAACACAAAAACAAAAGTAATAAGTAAGAAAACTTATTGTCAGCCCGAAATTGAAATGGTAGTGGTAGATTCCGAAATATCATTGCAGCTCAATTCGTTACCACCAATTCCAGCAAACGAAAGTTTACAACGGTTGAATACAAATATTGAAAATGATAATCCGTTTAAAACCTATTTAGGATAAAATAAATTGCACTTAAAAAAAACCGACAAAGCCCTTTTGTGCTTATGTCGGTTTTTTGTTGATTTTGACCTCGTTACGACAACGATTGTAATTTTTACGACTGCATTTTTATAGAAATTATTACAATAATAGTCATTATATGTGTCTAATTTTGCAAAATGAGAATTTTGAATATTCATTTATTTGACATCTCACATACATATAAGCAAAAAAAAACCT
>CAYXQZ010000489.1:0-1567 GCA_964466415.1 uncultured Paludibacter sp. | reverse complement strand
TGCGTGGTAACAAAGATGCACCGGCCTATAATGCCTCTAAAGCCTATCAGATAAACTATACCGAAGCAATGCGACAGAAAGTTTACTCACTGAAACTGCCCATTACCATAACCGACATTCGCCCTGGATTTGTAGATACCGATATGGCAAAAGGCGATGGAAAGTTTTGGGTAGCAACGGTAGAAAAAGCTGGTAAACAAATAGTAAAAGCCATAAATGCAAAGCGCGACATAGTTTATGTTTCGAAAAGATGGAAATTGATAGCCATTCTTTTCAAAATACTACCTAATTTTATATATAAACGGATATAATTATAGCTTACCTCTATCCAATTTTTATTCTTTCAAATTTTTCTTCATTTTATTTCAAAAAATAATCGACTAATTACTTGGTTATTCCAAATATTTTTCTGAATCTTTGTGATATCAATTTAATATCATAATAAATTTAGAAAAAATGAAAACAAAAGAAGAAATTTTTAGTGGAGTAAAGCTTTCGGGCATACCAATGCTGATTTTTAATTTGCTCTTTTTAATTGGAATAGTTGTACTCTTTATTTGGACTGTTAGTGCCAATATTTCGTCGACATTAATTGTGGTGCTAATCATTAGTTATGTAGTTTTGTTTCTTGTAAACTGCATAATGTGGGGTGGCTTTTTTCAGAATGAACCCAACGAAGCTCGCGTAATGATTTTCTTCGGAGAATACGAAGGAACTGTGAAAGACAATGGCTATTTTTGGGTAAATCCGTTTTACACCAAGAAAAAACTCACTCTCCGTGCTCGTAACCTCGATGCGGAACCAATTAAGGTAAACGACAAAAAAGGGAATCCGATAATGATTGGGCTGGTGGTAGTTTGGCGTGTGGCCGATACCTACAAAGCGTCGTTCGATGTGGATAATGCATCGATGACCGTTTCTACTCCAGGCACACCAGCAGTGGATAATGTGGGGCAAAAAATGAAAGCCTACGAACATTTTGTAAAAATTCAGTCTGATTCAGCCTTGCGCCATGTGGCAGGATTGTATGCTTACGACCACACAGGTACAGCTGCCGAAAGCGACTTGACTTTACGCTCTGGAGGTGAAGAAGTGAACGACATACTCGAAACACAAATCAACGAACGGCTTACAATTTCGGGAATCGAAGTGGTGGAAGCACGCATAAACTACCTGGCTTATGCGCCCGAAATTGCAGCAGTAATGCTTCGTCGCCAGCAAGCTGATGCCATTATTGCAGCGCGCGAAAAAATAGTAGAAGGTGCCGTAGGCATGGTGAAAATGGCGTTGAAAAAATTGGCCGACGAGGAAGTGGTTGATTTGGACGATGACAAAAAAGCTGCCATGGTAAGCAACTTGATGGTAGTGCTTTGTAGCGAAGAAGGTGCTCAACCTGTTGTAAATGCCGGAACTTTGCACCAATAAGCACGTTGATTTTGGCAAAAGAAACAAAAAATAAAAGCTTTGTGCTGCGTATCGATTCCGATACCATGAACGCAATTGAGAAATGGGCTGCGGATGAATTTCGCAGCACCAACGGGCAAATTTTGTATTTGCTCGATCAAGC
>CAYXQZ010000488.1:0-1569 GCA_964466415.1 uncultured Paludibacter sp. | reverse complement strand
TCCGAAATATACCATAAATTGCCGGGGAAAAACCCGCTACACCAATCGGATGAAGGCACTAAGCGCAACACGCCATTATCCTCAAGACTTCGGGGTGTTACTAATTTATGTTTGACAGCATTCGCGTATTTATCCCACGAAGCTGGTTTCAACAATGCCGAATCGACACAGTTTAACAAATAGTGAGTTTGCTTTTCGATAAACTTAACAGGTAATTTTGCTTGCTTTGAAGATGCCTGACTTACAAACATTGAAAAAAGGAAAGCAATTAAAATAGAACTTCCGGGTTTGAACGAATAAATCATAACTAAATATTTTTTTATGTTGATTTGAACACAAAGTTAGACTAAATTAATAATTAAGAGTTTCAGTTTTAAACCAATTACTTGCTATTTTCAGTCAAAAAGGTTGAAAAGAATGCTAAAACAATGAAATTACTCTAAAACAACCTACAAAGTTAAGAAATTACGACTAACTATTTATAAATAAATGGCTATGATTTTTTAAAATACAAACCTCAACGCTTTAATTAAAATTATTTTTAATCCTACAACTTACAACAAAAAAGCCCCCGAAAAATCTTTCGGAGGCTTTGATTAATTAAAGGATACTAAGCACTTAATGCGGCTGTACCCAGATACTGACTGCTAGAAACATGGAACTGATCGTTTGCTGATTGAAAGAAAATGTAAAACAGCAACTTATCACCTACAGCACTGTTCGGAATTGGTAACGACCCGCTACCTGAAGCTCTGGTTACCTTACCTATGGAATAACTTACTTCGTAATTATCCACATTGTAAACAACCAACACCGCTTTGTCAGTTCCAATACCTGAACTGGAATCACTGTTGTCGTTCCATTTGAAATTGACAACATCTTCAACCAATTGAGCAGTTGCACCCGTGGGCTGACTGAGTTGTCCATCACTAATCAATACTTTGCTGTAATCCAGCTCTATATCAGGTGCAACACCCGTTAAAGCTTTATCCAACGCATTTTTACAGGCATAGTTGTAAGGTGTCATTGCGTTACCTGCCACCATTCTACACCCGTACTTCACTACAGGATTCAGAGGTTGCATAAACCCGGTAACAAGACCGAATTTTGTGCGTTGATTAACCTGTCCTTCTGTGTTCGAAGTGCGTTTCCTTTTCGACTTGGCAATAATAATATCATCGCCATTCTTTTTACACATACCGATTACAGTACCTACGGTTCCTGTAAAACCTCCTAAAATACCCTGATTTAACTTACCCATTGTAAACCTCCTTTCTTAAAAAATTAATACTACTAATAACGAATGCAGTGCGTAACTGCGAAAAAAATTTCTGTTTCATTTTCTTTTAAAATTAAATTAATAAATTATTTTGTAGTGGCCCTACCCTCTCTATTTTTACAACTATTTTGCCAGTAGGCTTTTTTGTCCGCAATGACCGTTATTGACCGTGCCAAACTTTTTGCTGTCGTTATTTTCTCCTGATAATGTCCGCATTGACCGCAATTGACCGCTTACAATCCACCCATTCGGACACAAAAAAAGCAGCCTGATTGCTCAAACTGCTTTTT
>CAYXQZ010000487.1:0-1572 GCA_964466415.1 uncultured Paludibacter sp. | reverse complement strand
TTGTTGTATCAACGCTAACCATATCAACCAATTGATTATTGGCATCGTAAACCATAACTGTGGCCATTCCCACCGATTGTGTAAATGTAACTGAAAGTGCTAAATCATCAACATAAGCCGAAACAGGATAGTAAATTACTGCTGTTGATTTGTAACTTGATTTCTTTAAAATAGACGAAGACAACACGGACATAGATTGTTCGCCAATACGGGGAGACGGAGGTAATCCATTTCCAAGACCAATTTCAATACCTTCTCCAAAAATAATAAACGCATTGCACAACATGAGTGCTGCTAGAAATAATTGTTTCATAACTGTAATTTTTTGTGGTGATGTAATGTAGTTAGAAAATAATAATTAATTTTGTACCAAAGTTAATATGAGTTTTTCATTTATCCAAAAAAAACATCTTTACATTATAGGTTTATTAACATTTGTATCTTGCTGTATTTTAGCGCTTTAAATATATGTTAAAAACAAATATCTTTACAGTGAAAAAATAGAGTCAAAATTTGCCTGTTTTTGGCCATCCAATTTTCCGATTACGAACAATTTCCGTAAATAATATATTTCTTGTTTTGTGTAAAGAAATTTGATAATAATTCCAACGTGAGAATAAAAAAATACATATTGTTTTTGATAATAATTCCACTTTTCATAGCTTGCCGTAATAAATATTCGGATAATCCAATTATTATTAGGGCCGAAAAGTTAATGCAGCAATCACCTGATAGTGCATATAAGATTCTTACTTCTATTAAAAACCCAGTAAAATTATCCGAAGCTGATTATGCTGCCTGGTGTTTGCATTATACACATGCTCAATATAAACTGTATTATGAAATTAAATCGGATAGTTTGATTAAAAATGCAGTAAATTACTATATAAATACCGATTTAGACGAATATAGTGGCATTGCCTATTATCTATTAGGGTGTGTGATGGAAATAAAGAAAAACTCAAAAGAAGCAATGTACGCCTACAAGGAAGCTGATCGGTTTTTAGATAAATCGACTAATTATAATACTAAAGGATTGGTTAAATATCGAATCGGGTATTTGTTTTTAGCGGATGAATACCTTAGTGAATCGGAATTATATATCAATGAATCAATTACATATTTTAAAAAAGCAAACAACAACACTTACCTCTATTATGCATATCGAACTAAAGCCGAACTATTGTACCTTCAGAATTCCAATTTGTATAACACATTACAGGTAGCAAATATTAGCGAAAGTCTTTCATTACAAAATAAGGATACTTCGTTTTACATGAATGTTCAAGTTTTCAAAGGAAAGGTACTACTGCAACCAAATCCATTGCAAGCTAAAAAATATTTGTTACTCGCATTTAATGGTTTGCCCTACGATCAAAAATCAACAGCGCCCTTACTTGCTTATGCATATTCCAAATTAAACATGCCGGATTCTGCCCGATATTACTCAAAGTATTACTCATTAAATCAGCTAGATAACAACAGCGAATTTTTACATAAGGTTGCTAATGCATATCTTACAAAATGCGAAGGGAAACAAGATTCAGCATTTCAGTATTTTGAAGAAGCGTA
>CAYXQZ010000486.1:0-1574 GCA_964466415.1 uncultured Paludibacter sp. | reverse complement strand
ATGAAACTAACAATTTTCGGAGCTACAGGACGTACAGGTCAATTACTTGTAAAGCAGGCACTAGAAGCAGGTCATGAACTAACGCTTTATGTGCGTAACCCAAATGCAATTACGCTTGTTGCTGTTAATTTAAAGGTCGTTCAAGGCGATTTAAGCAATAAAGTGCAGCTAACTGAAGTAATTGCCGGTGCCGATGCATGTATTTCGGTATTGGGCGGTAATTCGCTTACAAAGCATGCGACCGAATTATGCAACGGTATAGAAAATATTGTTAGTGTAATGGAAACTTGTGGTGTGAAGCGTTTTATTTACCTATCCAGTTTGGGTGCTGGTGAAAGTAAGCATTTAATGCCTGCCTTTGCTCGCTTATTGATTGTAAATTTACTACTTCGAATTCCGCTACAAGATCACACTCGCAACCAACAAGTTATTGCACAAAGCAAATTACAATGGACAATACTTCAACCCGGAGGATTAACTGATAATGTGCTTACGGGAGTTTATAAATCAGGTTCAGGAATGGTTCCAATCAAAGGCAATCCGGCTATTTCCAGAGCTAATGTGGCTCATTTTATACTTACCCAAGCCGTTCAAAACAAGTTTATTGGCAACGAAGTGTGGTTGTATGAGTAAATTTTGTAATCAAAAAACATTCGTTATCTTTGTGTTGTTATTGTAGACAAAGTTGCAATTTATGACTATTCCAAAAAATCATTCATACATCTATTAATTATGGATTTACAAACACGTAAAATTGAGTTTATCCAGGAATTTTTGAAGATTCAAAGTGAAGATTTAGTGCTTCGCTTAGATAAACTTTTAAAAAAGGAGACATCAAAAGTAGAAGTTAATCAGCTAAAGCCTTTTACAGTTATAGAATTACAAAATCGAATATCAAAATCGATGAAAGATTCGAAGTCAGGTAAATTAACCGTTTCTAATGAATTATTGTCAGAAGTAAAGCAATGGCAATGAAAATTTATTGGACAGACTTTTCTAAAGCTGAACTTCGTAATATATTCGATTATTATAAGCCTTTGGCAGGTTTAAATAAAAGTAGTAAATTGATAGCTGGTATTATCAATTCAGCAGAATTGTTATGTAAACAGCCAAATATGGGTCAAGTTGAATTTTTATTATCAGAAAGGTCAGAAGAGTTTCGATATTTGGTTTATAAAAACTACAAACTTATTTATTGGATTAATGCTGAAGCAGATAGGATTGAAATCGTAGATGTATTTGATACTCGTCAAAATCCGATAGACATGGTTCGTTCTATTGAAAAAGATTAGACTTAATTGTTCAAAAAAAAATCAACCGCCCCTTTTCATTCAGAAAAGAACACGGTTGATAGTATTAAAATGCTAGCTAACTAGCATTTTTTTTTTACTTTACAAACTTAGTGGCTTTGCCATCAATGCGGATAATGTAAATGCCAGCATTTAAATTGCGTGTATAAGTGCCATTTACGCGTGCATTGTCAATCAACATGCCCTTTATATCATAAAGTTCAATGCTTGCTTCACGGTCGAGCTGTACTTCGATACCTGCTGAAGTACGAATTATGCGAGCAG
>CAYXQZ010000485.1:0-1608 GCA_964466415.1 uncultured Paludibacter sp. | reverse complement strand
AAAAAAATAGAAAAATATTATGTCTGATACAATAAAGGTGAGTGAGGTTTCCGAAATACTTCGGATGCAACTGGATGGAATTGATACATCGGTTCAATTTGATGAAGTTGGAACAGTACTTCAGATTAGCGATGGTGTAGCTCGTATTTACGGGTTAAACAAAGCCGAAGCCAATGAGTTGCTGGAGTTTGAAGATGGAATGAAAGCCATTGTAATGAACCTCGAGGAAGATAATGTTGGTGCCGTATTGCTTGGTCCATCGAGCCATGTAAAGGAAGGTTTTACTGTAAAACGCACCAATCGTGTGGCTTCCATTATGGTTAGCGAAAGTTTGTTGGGTCGTGTAATAAATCCTATGGGCGAAGCTATTGATGGCAAAGGAGTTATTACGGGCGAAATGCTCGAAATGCCTCTGGAGCGCAAAGCACCAGGCGTAATTTTTCGTCAACCTGTAAATGAGCCATTGCAAACTGGCTTAAAATCGGTTGATGCCATGATTCCTATTGGACGCGGACAACGCGAGTTGATTATTGGCGACCGCCAAACGGGCAAAACCAGCATTGCTATCGATGCTATTATCAACCAACGCAGTAATTACGAAGCCGGAAAACCTGTGTATTGTATTTATGTGGCTATTGGTCAAAAAGGTTCTACAGTAGCTTCCATTGTAAATAAATTGGAAGAACACGGCGCAATGCCTTATACTGTAATTGTAGCTGCCAATGCTTCCGACCCTGCTGCTTTGCAGTATTATGCTCCTTTTGCAGGCGCTGCCATTGGTGAGTATTTCCGCGATACTGGCCGTCATGCTTTGGTGGTTTACGATGATTTATCAAAACAGGCAGTTGCTTACCGCGAAGTTTCGTTGATTTTGCGCCGTCCTTCTGGTCGTGAGGCATATCCTGGTGATATTTTTTACTTACACTCGCGCTTGTTGGAACGTGCAGCTAAAATCAATGCACAACAAGAAGTAGCCGAAAAAATGAATGATTTACCCGAATGTTTAAAGGGTAAAGTGAAAGGTGGCGGCTCGCTTACAGCATTGCCAGTAATCGAAACACAAGCGGGCGACGTATCAGCCTATATTCCTACCAATGTAATTTCGATTACCGATGGTCAGATTTTCCTCGATACCGACTTGTTTAATCAAGGTAATCGTCCGGCAATTAATGTGGGTATTTCGGTATCGCGCGTGGGTGGAAATGCACAAATTAAACCCATGAAAAAAGTAGCAGGAACACTTAAAATGGACCAAGCTCAATTCCGCGAATTGGAAGCCTTTACCAAATTTGGTGGCGATATGGATCCTGTAACGGCTATGACTATTGATAAAGGTCAAAAAAATACTCGCTTATTGGTACAAGCACTTCATGAGCCAATGCCTGTTGAAAAACAAGTAGCGGTTCTTTATTGCGGAACAAAAGGCTTGTTAAAAGAAGTACCTTTAACAAAAGTGCATGAGTTTGAAGTGAAGTTTTTGGAAATGCTCGAACTCAAACACAAAGAAGATGTACTCGACGTACTAAAAAGTGGTGTAATTAACGACGAAGTTTCGGCAATTTTAGAAAAAGTAGCGGAGCAAATCGTACAGAGTTTATAAAGTTATAA
>CAYXQZ010000484.1:0-1616 GCA_964466415.1 uncultured Paludibacter sp. | reverse complement strand
CTGTAATAAACACTTATAATCAGAATAATTGGAATAATGTATGGGATAAAAGGATATGATTTAAGATTAAATGCCGGTTTGTATTTTTTTAGCCTATCAACATACCACATACCCACAAAAACAGCTACAAAAAGCATGGATGTTAGAAAATTGATATTCAATACTGGTCGAACATAGTGCGATAATTGTGTAAACGATTCGGTGTTGTAATTAGTACTCCAATCCTGAATAATGCTACCAAATGCTAACAGCATGAGCGGATACGCTAATTTTTCGTAAAGTGGACTTTGCTTTGTGCGTCCAATGTAAAACAATACCAATGTTTCGCCAAGCCAAAGCATCGTAACCCAGCTGCCATCCAACTGCACCGGAATGGTAATTGTAACAAATACAGCCACCAAACCCAATATTAACAACAGCAGATTTTTATCGGCTAGCTTTTGTTTATACACAACATACGAGGCAATTAAATGAATTACAGCATTTAATATGGTAAATAAACCTTGGAAATTCTCGCCCACTTTAGTAGTGCCCAATATGGAATAACCAAAAGCATAAAACACAAACGAGTTTACTAACAAAAGTACAATATCTTCGATTTCGAAAGTCTTATTGCGGAAAAGCTTATAAGCCAGAAACGAGATATAGAATAGGAGAAAAAATACAGTCTCGAATAACAAACCGATATTAAAATGTGAATCGGCCACATACGATTGACCATACCAAGTACCAAACACTAACCACGACAATATAAAAGCAGCATAGTAAATTGATTTCCAGTATTTATGAAACGAAATAACAAGAATACCAATATTAATTATGGACATGTAGGTAAAAAGTATCTCAACCTTACCTGAACCTTCGCTCAATAAAAACGGAACTGCATAAGCACCTACTAAGCCTATATGAGCAATCACTTGTTGGTTGTATTTTAAAGCTAAATGTACGGTAAGAGCAGTAAACAAAAACATGAGCGCAAAAGCAGTAAGTTGCGGAAAAAGACTATAAAAAGTATATCCTGCGTAGGTTATAAAGTACATAATAGTCATGGCACCACTAACGAGCACTGCACTGAAGTTTTCGTATTTTTTCTTTAGTTTAATACCAAATCCAAAAACCAGGATTCCAAATATATAGCCAATAATAATGCGTGTTAACGGACTAATTAAATTGTTTTCGATTGAATACTTGGCTCCTATTGCCACACCAATTATGGTTATGGCAATTCCAATTTTATTGATAAGATTTTCGCCAATAAATTTTTCGATATCTGTCTTTTCAATTGTTCGTTTTGTTTGCTTCGAAAAGGTGTTTTCTTGGTTCGTCGTTTGTTCAACCTTAACAGCCTCAACTTCAACCAACTCACTAACAACTTCGGGAGCATACAAATATGCATTTTCATCCACTTCGGGCTCCATCTCTTCGGCCACAAGCATATCACTTTTTAGGTATGCTATTTCGCGCTCAAGACTATTTATATCCTGTATACACTCATTTTGTCGGAGCCTGAGTGCTTCCAACTTTTGCTGTAGAATATCCAATTGTGCCAATGTATTATTCATAATAATGAGTGTATATGATTGATATTTAGATTTTTCAGTAACAATTAAGTAATA
>CAYXQZ010000483.1:0-1626 GCA_964466415.1 uncultured Paludibacter sp. | reverse complement strand
TCAAGAAAGATTTTTCGGTAATCGTTCGATCGTATGTATGCCATGAGCTCCAACCCGCTTCGGGGCTGCGCATAGGTTTACCTTTACGCACATTTTCGCCCATAATTTTGCCTGTTTCCAATAATATTTTTGTTGGGCGCTGATTTTCCCAAAACCCAACTAGGAAGGCATCGGTAGTGATTGTTTTACCGGCAGAAACCCAAATTTTTTCTTTTTCAAACATAGCACCGCTGCGAGCCGACAGTTTCAATTTGTTGAAATCATCTTTTACAGGCAATTCCCATTTAAAATTATTGGGCCACAATTCACTGGCAATACTGGCAAAAGAGAAGGCACAGTTTTTACTATCGTTTACCAACATACTCAACCAAACACCCGTATGAGCTTTGGAATAAGAACCTCCGTTTGCTTTTTTTGTTCCCAATTGATATGGATACATAATAGCTCCTGTGTGAGGTGCAGATGCACTTTCGGTAAAAATCATCCATTCTTTTGTATTGCCGGGCAAAATGATATTTTCTTTGGACGAATTAAACAGTCTGATGCCACCCAACTTAAACTTTGTACTTGCTTTTAGCGAAGAATTCATAACCAAATACGGGCGACCTTCCATCAGTTCAAATTGGATGGTAAAATTTGAAATCAAAGGATGGTTTTCGCAGATAAGGTAAAGATATTCCACTTTTCCGGTATAATTGTTCACTTCACTCAGTCGGATTCCTTCTTTTTTCTCCCATCTAATGCTTTTGAACTCACTCACCGGCACCCACTTGTCGTTGATATCAATTTCGGGGGTGAGATTATTAATCTGTGCAAACTTGGCATTCCATTGAATACTGTACTCGGCACTATTAACACTGTATTTTACAGTAGGTTGCACCGCAGCAACTAAATTAAATGCTAGCATCAAAAGTGCAGCAACTAAAGCTTTTTTCATATATATTTATTCTTTAAAATTTAAACTTTCAGTTTTAAATTGTTGAGTTGATAGATTTCTAAATTTCTGATACAAAGAAAAGCGAAAATCATTAGAAATATACTACAAAAAAGTCTCATAGATTAGGTACTTTTGTTTCAATGCGTATAATAACTAAGTATTTTCTTTGTACATAACAAAAAATATTTAATTCGATAGTTTTAAATTTTTTAAATGTGGGGCTTTGCCCCATCCCCCACATACTTTTTTGTCTTGACACAAAAAAGTATGCAAAAAAAGTCAAGACTACGCCCGCTTCACTCGAAAAACTTGCGCTCGGTAGGCTCAAATCGTCCAAACTCATTCCGACGGAATACGTCGGAACTCAAACAAGGACGATTTTTAACCGCCTACCTCACTTGTTTTTCGGCTCATCGGACGAGGTCACTCCCACTCCGAAAGGTAGCAGCTTAAATTAATGTTTGTAATTCAATATGTTACAAGAAGTATCTAATTTTTGTCATGAACCAATAAGTATTTTATACATTTTCTATGATTTGCTTAAAAACAAAAACAACAAACATTCAATCAGTTGAAAAAATGTTTGTTGTTCCATTTGTTTGTTGTTTAATCAATTTAAGTCAGGTTCGTTTTCAGAGGATCATTATTAAAGAACTCTGGTCTGATGACATTATTTGTTTCAGAAGGAC
>CAYXQZ010000482.1:0-1628 GCA_964466415.1 uncultured Paludibacter sp. | reverse complement strand
GAATTAAAGCACAAAGAGACTGAAATAAATGTGTCAGCAAAATCGAATGAAATAAGTATCGAAATAACGGCACGTCATATCTATATCAAAGTTCCCAAAAACGATGCGGACATTGCCTTTATTCGATCGTTTAAATTTGTGCTTTGGGATAGCAAAAATTATTGTTGGAGTGTCCCAAATTACAAAAACACGGCCGAAAAAATCAAAGCCTATTTTAGTGCACGAAATCCAATAATCACCGAATTGGGAGCAGCTATAATAACTGAACAAGCACCTGTGCAGCCCACTTTTACAGCAGCCCAAATGTTGGTAATAAATCATTCGGACAAAATTTTTAAAGTATATTTTAGTTTCAACAAAAATTTGGTTTTTGAAATTAAAAAAATACCTTTCGCCCAATGGAACGATTCAGGACATTATTGGTCGATACCCTATTCGGAGAAATACTTAGCAGAATTAAAGCAAATTGCAGAAGCTTATGTGCTTAAATTTGTGTACAGTATCGAAGCAAAACCAAAAATAAAACCACGCACTTCGCGGCACGATATTGAAAATTTTCGCGATTGCCCAGCCGAATATATTAGTAAATTAAAGGAACTGCGTTACAGTCAGAATACGATTGACACCTACAAACACATGTTTGAGGAATTTATCAATTATTTTCCCGACAGTGAAATTAAGTATATTACGGATGAAATGATAGTTGAATTCTTGCGATATTTAGTAAACGAACGAAATATTTCGGGCTCGTATCAGAATCAATCTATCAACTCAATAAAATTTTACTTTGAGCGTGTGCTGGGTGGTCAACGCAAAGTGTATACTATTGACCGACCACGTAAAGAAAAGTTTTTGCCAGAAGTGCTGAGTGAAGAAGAAATAGCCAAAATAATCAATGCAACTGAGAACCTGAAATACAAGGCTATATTGATGACGATTTATTCAGCCGGACTACGAGTAAGTGAGCTTACTAACCTTAAAATAAAAGATATTGATAGTAGTAGAATGCAGATAAGAGTTGTACAATCGAAAGGTAAAAAAGATAGATATACACTTTTAGGACATAAAACACTGGAAATACTTCGTAAATATATCACAGTTTCCAAACCGAAAGAATGGTTGTTCGAGGGCAAGGAAGGTGAACCTTACGCACCCAGAACTATACAAGAGATTTTGAAAAAATCGGTAGATAAAGTAGGATTAAAGAAAAAAATATCGGTACATACACTTCGACATAGTTTTGCAACACATTTGCTCGAAGCAGGAACAGATATACGTTATATACAATCATTGTTAGGACACTCAAGTGGTAAAACTACAGAGATTTACACCCATATTACAACTAAGGGCTTTGATCAGATAAAAAGCCCGTTGGACAATTTGAAAATTAATTAAATTAGGATATTGTGAATGTAAATTTTATATTTATCTTTGTGGTTTACTAATAAAACTACACAACGAACAAATATATTTTGATTTATTAACAAGTTGGATATGCGAATACTCTACAAAATAAACAATTTATTTAATCTATTGTATATCAATAATATAATAAACATTAATCAAGTTCTTACAGTAGATATATGCGAACTAAACATCGCATAGCCAATTAGGCATCGTATACTTAG
>CAYXQZ010000481.1:0-1640 GCA_964466415.1 uncultured Paludibacter sp. | reverse complement strand
GATATTGGGATAGTAAGATATTGGGATAGTAAGATATTGGGATAGTAAGATATTGGGATAGTAAGATATTGAGATAATAAGATTTTAGAAAATATGAATTTAATTCGGATGAAAAAATACTTGATTTTAGTGCTGGTGTCGTTGTTTTTGTTGCCATCTAATGCGCAATACAAAAAACGTGAAATGCGTGCGGCTTGGATTGCTACGGTGGCAAATATCGACTGGCCGAGTCAGCGAAATTTAACTAGTAAACAACAAAAAGCTGAAATGATTCTGATGCTGGATTCGTTGCATGCTTTGAATTTTAATGCTGTAGTTTTTCAAATCAGACCCACTGCTGATGCTTTTTATACTTCTACGCTCGAACCTTGGTCGCACTGGCTTACGGGCAAGCAGGGTGTAAAACCGAATGAGTTTTATGACCCGCTTCAATTTGTGATTGACGAGGCGCACAAACGGTTTATCGATGTTCATGTTTGGCTAAATCCTTACAGAGTAACCAATAGCGAGAGTTTGAACGTATTATCAAAAGATCATTTTTTTTACAAAAACAGAAACTTATTTGTGAAATATGGCGATAAATATTATTTTGACCCAGGATATGACGAAACACGTGAGTTTTTAAATAAAGTGGTGGAAGATGTTGTGGAACGATATGATATAGATGCCATCCATTTCGACGATTATTTTTATCCTTACCGTGTTAATAATGAAGAGTTTCCAGATAATAACTCGTTCAAAATGAATCCGAGAGGTTTTGCTCCCAATCAGAAGGACGATTGGCGACGTGATAATGTGAATCTTGTCATTTCGGAACTGCAACAAACCATAAAACGTATTAAACCTTGGGTCGAATTTGGTATTTCACCTTTTGGGGTTTGGCGTAACAATAATGTTGATCCGCGTGGATCGGCTACACAAGCTGGTGTGCAAAATTACGATGATCTTTATGCCGATATTCTTAAATGGTTGCAAGAAGGAACTATTGATTATGTGGTACCACAACTTTATTGGGAAATTGGCAAAAAAGTGGCCGATTATGCCGTATTAGCCAAATGGTGGAGTGAAAACTCATTCGGGAAAAATCTGTATATTGGACTTTATGCTTCGCAATTGGGTAATAAACAAGCCAACGAAGCGTGGCGCAAAGGAAATGAATTAGCACGTCAATTGAATCATAATAAGCAATATAGCCAAATTGATGGAGCTGTTTATTTTAGTGCCAAAGGTGTAATAAAAAACCTGCAAAGCTTAAACGATACCCTGCGCAAAAATCATTACAAATATCCGGCTCTGACACCAGTCAACAGAAATATAAAAGGCGAAGAGTCAGCCGAACCTCAAAACCTGCGGGTTGTAAAAGATGATTCGGAGGCTTATTTGCTTTGGGATAAAGTAGAAGAGGAGGGAGGTTGCCAAATTGCGTTTTATGTAGTATATGCTTTTAAAGGCAAAAAAGTGGGCGATTTTAATGACCCTGAAAATATAATTGCCAGAACCACTGATAATTGTGTTGATATTCGTCAACTCAACAAAAAATATCACGGATATTATACTTTTGTTGTTACTGCCATTAATAAATACAAACACGAAAGTATCCCAACTTATTCGGTTACGCGAAAATTGTAAAGGGATTTTGA
>CAYXQZ010000480.1:0-1645 GCA_964466415.1 uncultured Paludibacter sp. | reverse complement strand
CGTTTTTGCATTTCGGGGTTGGCACGTTGCACGGCGTTCAACTCAATGGAATTGTCGTATTCGCCTGTTTGCACTGATGAAACAGCAGCTCCACCCATACCAATTCGGTAGTTGTCGCCACCCATCACCACTACTTTTTCGCCAGCAGCAACACCGCCTTTCAACGCGTCGCGCATGGTTCCAAAACCAACACCGCCAGCCATCATGATTACTTTGTCGTAACCAAATTTTTTGTCGTTTTCCTGATGTTCAAACGTAATTAATGAACCACAAATAAGTGGCTGACCGAATTTATTACCAAAATCAGATGCTCCGTTCGAAGCTTTTATCAGAATTTGTTCCGGCGTTTGGTACAACCATTTGCGAGGAGTAATATTTTGTTCCCACGAACGACTTTTGTCATTGCGAGGATACGAAGTCATATAAACAGCCGTTCCGGCAATTGGCAAACTGGCTTTTCCTCCACCGAGGCGGTCGCGAATTTCACCACCGGTACCGGTTGCTGCACCGTTGAAAGGCTCAACAGTTGTTGGGAAGTTATGTGTTTCTGCTTTCAGCGAAATAACCGAATCTATTTCTTTGGTTTGGAAAAAGTCAGGTTTATCGCCGCTGGCAGGTGCAAATTGTTCAATTTTCGGTCCGGCATTAAAAGCCACATTATCTTTGTAAGCCGAAACTAATTTATTCGGATTTTCTTCGGAAGTTTTGCGAATTAATTTGAAAAGTGTCAATTCTTTTTCTTCACCATCAATTACATATTGACCGTTGAATATTTTATGGCGACAATGCTCCGAATTTACTTGAGAAAACCCGAAAACTTCGCTATCAGTGAGTTTGCGACCAACTTTTTTACTTACATTATTCAGATATTCAATTTCATCTTCGCTAAGTGCTAATCCTTCCTGAGCGTTGTAAGCAGCCACGTCGTCGATATACAAAATAGCTTCAGGCTGTTTGTTGATAGTAAAAATATCCTGATTCAGACCCGAATAAATGCGTTCGAGCATTGGGTCGTATTCCAAACCACCTTGTGCCGAAGGTGTGTGCGGCATCAAACGAAACTCCTCTATACGAAGAATGCCGCTGATACCCATATTCTGAGTGATTTCAACGGCATTTGTACTCCAGGGAGTTATCATTTCGCGGCGCGGACCGACGAAGTTACCTTCGATACTCGACAGATTCGTCAATTTTGCTTCGCTAAAAAGCCATTCTAATTTACTAACATCATCGTTCGACAAATTGCTTTTGCTTTGAACCACAAAAACATGTTGGGCGGGAGTCTGGAAAAATTGAATCATTGTGTTTAATATAAGAAAATAGAAATTCGAAATTAATATACTTGCTGATATTCAGTATTTTAACTAACAATTATTCTATTTGTGGATTTGCATGCAAAGATAGTTTTTTTCTGTGGTTTAAAAAACAGAAAGTTAGCTATTTTATCAACAAAAAACGGTTTTGCTTATTTTTGACCACATCTCATTATTTTTATCCTCAAAATCCAATTCTTGCCGAAGCTTGTTTTCGTGGCGGTTATAATTGAATCTTGGGGTAAAAGTATTATGAAAATTGTTGATTCTTGTAAAGCAGCAGGTCTACCTTCACCAATAATGGAAGAAGATGGTGGCGGTTTTATTGTAAG
>CAYXQZ010000479.1:0-1652 GCA_964466415.1 uncultured Paludibacter sp. | reverse complement strand
ACCTTTTCAACAAACTCCTCTTCTTGTACTGTATTGATCAAATTCAGATCTTTGTCGTAGGTGTAAATCTCATATTTTATTTTACGTTTCGTGGTAGAGGACATAATATAAATCATATCAATGGTTCCCTTTGCTTCATCGGTTTCAATATGTGCCAAATAACCGTTTTTGGCTTTGCGTGAAACATCGTACGACTTTTCCAAAATCGGGACTTGGGCCGATGTCTGAATGGCTCCAAACGTACAGATGGATAAGATAAAAAGAAGAACATTTTTACTCAGCCAGTTTACTGTTCTTAAGCTGTTTTTTCGATTTTCTGAATTCATAATTTTTCGTTTTAAAATTTATTATTATTGCCTTTTTTAAAATTTTTATTCTTTTTCAAAATGAAATCATTGCGATTCGTGCGGGTTGGTTTTATATAGATTTATAGGTATAGGCGCTTAGATCGCAGAATTATGTAAGCGGATAGGTTCATTTCTAGCCATTCTCAGCATTAGTGTATCAAAAATTGTATTCATCATATTGCGCCGATTATAGCGAAAATGATATTCATCCAAGTATCCTTGAAGCCTCTCTTCGCTACAATGATGATGGATTCCTCTAAGCCATCCTTTCAAATTCATAATATGTATATGCAAGTCCGGAAAATTTTCACCCTCCTTTGATGGTAACTGTTTCAGGTTCGGATATTCGTTCTTTAAAGGCAAATAGCCCTTCCATTCATCTGTGATAATATTAGCTTCCACATCGATGTAGGAGTTGAAAAATGGTCTGAATTCATCCGAAGAAGCATTCTCAATTATTTGAGCATACGCTCTTCCAACCCCATCTCTTATTTTTTCCAAGGCTAATAATACTAAACGCTTTTGGCCATTGCTGCGGCCTCTCATTCCTTCTTCAGGGCCTCCAATGTAAAACTCATCGATATGCACTTCACCGGTTAGTTTATGTTGTTTACTGCTTTGCATTGCTTGTTGGATTTTCCATTTAAACTCCCAACATGTTTTCTGACGTAATTCAAACTCTTTTGAAAGTTCCAATGTAGACATGCCTTTCTTTTTAGTACTTATTTTAAAGGCGATATGAAACGCAACCAATAGCGAAAATTTACATTTATCAAACATCGTACCAACTGTTGGGCTTTCATCATAACCACATTTAATACAACGCCTGGAAAATGGTCTTTTACCAGCACAATACTTTACGCAATTACATTTTTTGCATTTGTATCCAGAATCCCACTTAATCGATGCCAAATATTCCAGGCAAGATGAATCATCCTTGAATTGTCGATTGAATTTTATTGAGTTCACACCGATAAACTTAGTCCGTTTTTCCATTCAGCTAAGATAGCAATTTCTAAAGAAATCCTGCGATCTAAACGCCTATACCTATAAAATAAAAAAGGTAATAATCAATTTTCTTTCCATTTTGATTCAAAGAAGCTACCATAACCAACTAATAATATCGTGTTAATTGATTATGTTAGATATTTTTATAAATTCAATTCCAAATACCTACTGGATTACTCTTTGCCACAGTCATAATAGTTGGATCTGACACACCCGCCGCTAAACTGTCATAAACATACTCACAGCCTTCAATCGCAGCTTGATAACCTTCAATCGCAGCTTGATAACAAGCCCCTA
>CAYXQZ010000478.1:0-1675 GCA_964466415.1 uncultured Paludibacter sp. | reverse complement strand
ATAATGAGCTTACAGCAATTCCTTCGACGCTGATTATTAACAAAAAAACCAGTAGATTTGGTAAGCATGCCAACGAAATAGTATTTGACGACGAGGATATAAATGTTTAGGGGGCTACGCCGTTATTAGGCACTTTGTGCGTTATTAGCTGCGCGTTATTAGGGCTGCGCCGTTATTAGGTGCGTTGCACGTTATTAGCCCTGCCTGCCGCAGGCAAGTTCGCGTTAGTTGGTGCTTTGCACGTTAGTTGGGATACGCAGTTATAATTTCTAATTTTTTTATTTTTACATCATCACATCTTCACATTATCACATCACCATATCTTCACATCTTCACCTTATCACATTATCCCTTAGTTTGCAGAATGAAAATTTATACGGTTAATTTTTTACTTTTGTTGTATAAAAGAAGGAATTAACCGATCCTTAAAAGTGAACTATACATCATACAAGAGATTAAACTCTATCATGTGAATAAGACTTTTAAGGGTCAAACTGCAAATACCATATAGAATGTTAGGCTTTGAAGCCTATTAAGGGTGTTAGTACAAGCAGTTTTCTATCGGTTAATTCCAAATTTAAAACATTGAAATACAAAAGTATGAAAAAGTTTTTATTTATTGGAATTGACTTTTCTAAAAGTAAATTCGATGTGACTATACTAAAGAGTATAGATCAACAAGATTTTGTACAAGCGACCTTTGAAAATGAGTCAAAATGCTTTAATAGCTTTTTGAAATGGGTATCAAAACAGTCTGATATTGCTAAGCAAGATTGGCTGTTTTGTGGTGAGCACACGGGACTTTATAGTCGAGCATTAGCTGAGTTTCTTGTAAAAAAGAACTTGTTTATTTGGCTTGAAAATCCCCTTCAAATTAAATGTTCCTGGGGAATTAAAAGAGCCAAAACAGACCGTATAGACTCACTTGAAATTGCACGCTATGCATTACGTTTTCAGGATAAAGCCAACGCCTGTAAGCCTGCAAATAAAGAGATTGAATCACTTCGGTTATTGTTAGCCTACAGAGGTAGGTTAGTTAAAAACAAAGTATCTTTAGAGGTCTCAGCCAAAGAAACTCGTAGGGTGATTAATCGCGATACGACTTCACGTTTTATTTTTGAAAGTAGCCAACGAGATGTTGAACGTATCAAAAAAGAAATTGAAGTTATTGAAACAAAGATGCATGAAACAATAATGAGTAGCCACTTAAAACAGAACTACTTATTGGTTAATTCAATTAAAGGTATAGGTATGATTACTTCAATTACATTAATCATACATACCGATAATTTTGCAGCCTTTGAGACAGCTCGACAACTTGCTTGTTATTGTGGAGTAGTTCCTTTTGAGAAATCCTCAGGAACAAGCATAAATGGCGGCAATCACATTAGTCAGTTAGCGAACAAAGATATCAAAGTTCTGCTTACTCAATGTGCAAGATGCGCTGTACAACATGACAAAGAACTCGCTGCTTATTACGCTCGTAAAATTGCACAAGGCAAAAAAGAACGATTAGTAATAAACAATGTAAGAAACAAACTTATACACCGTATTTTTGCTGTCGTTACAAACAAAATACCGTACAGAGAAAATTATTTAAACCCTTGGGCAGATTGTGCCTGAAAAATATAAAATATTAACAAAAATAATTTGGTTTTAATCATAGAATTCACAT
>CAYXQZ010000477.1:0-1676 GCA_964466415.1 uncultured Paludibacter sp. | reverse complement strand
ATAAAACCAAACATAAAATATCAATTAATGGCTGTGCAATGTTGCATAAATTCAACCACTTTTGGAAACTTTGCCATTTCGCATACAAACCTACGACCAGCAGGAGCTAGTATTCTTGAAATTACTTTAAAATATTATTACCAATTGTTTAATTCACACAAAAACAAGCATAAAGCGGTACAGATTTAATCCCATTTTCGAAACCAAAATTTTTAGTCGAAATACGAATGGAATATGCCGGATGGTACTTCATAATAAATTGCTGCAAACTTTTCGAACGTACATTTTCCGACGATTTCACTTCCACCGGAATACATTCACCAGCTTTGGTTTGAATTATAAAATCGACTTCAGCCTTTCCTTCCGACTCCCAATAATTGCAATTTAAACCATTGCTCAATAGTATATTGGCTACATAATTTTCGATTAATGCACCTTTAAAAAAATTCAACTGTTCGTTGTCGGCCAATATCACCTGTGCAGCAATTCCCAATTTTGAAGAAAGTAAACCTACATCGCCCATATAAATTTTAAAAAAAGTGGGCTCAACAAAAGCTGAAAGAGGATAATGGCCTTGATGTATTCGTACACATTTGCTTACTATGCCCGACGCACACAACCAATCAATGGCTGTCTCGAACTGATAGCTTCGTGCACCTGATTTGATAAATTTATACTGAAATTTTTTATTCTCTTTTGCCAATTGTGAAGGAACGGAATTAAATGTGGCCATAATTTTTACAGTATCAGTGGGTTGGGAGTACTTTGCCATATCGGCTATATAAGCATCAACAATGCCTCGCTGAGTGGTAGCCACTTCGTCGAAATTACTTGTATTTAAATAGGTATTTATAACTTGAGGCATACCACCTATACTTAAATACAACCTGAACTGTGCCAAAAAATGCTCGTGAATCGAACAGCTACTATTCGCATCATAACAATCCCTGATAATTTTTGCAGCATCTTTGCCCGAAACAGCCCACAAAAACTCTTCAAAATCAAATGGATATAGCGTTTTAATGCTTACTTTTCCTACCGGAAACGAATATTGCTCGCGATGCAAAGCCACACCCAACAAACTACCTGCAGCTATAATATGATAATCGGGACTTTCCTCACAAAAATACTTCAGGGATGTAAGCGCACGTTCACACGCTTGTATTTCGTCGAAAAAAAGTAATGTTGTGTGCTTATTTATTTTAACACCCATCATCACCGACAATTCCAATAAAATGCGTGCTGGCGATAAATCGTTCTCAAAAACAGCTTGAAGTCGACTATTTGATTCGAAGTTTAAATAAACAAAATTATTATAATGCTCATTAGCAAACTTCTTGACAATAAATGTTTTGCCAACTTGCCTTGCTCCATGCAATACTAATGGCTGGCGCGTTGTGGAATTCTTCCATAAAATCAGCTCTTGCTCTATCTTACGTTCCATAAAGTGTTATACTTATAACATTATTCGTTCCTAAAAATGCAAAGATAATACATTTATGGGAATTAAATATCATATAGTAGTAAAAAATTCGGAAAAGTAATACCGAAAAGTTGTTGAATTTACGGAAAAGTACCACCGCAAACTTGAAATTTACATTAAAAGAAGGTCGCAATAAAGTTTTTTCATTGATATGTCTTTACATTTCACTTAACAAGAAGTCTTTTAAATGCAA
>CAYXQZ010000476.1:0-1678 GCA_964466415.1 uncultured Paludibacter sp. | reverse complement strand
AATATTAATCCATAATACCAAAGAAATGGTGTATTATATTATTCCAACTACTTAATTATGAGAGGTAATGTTACTGAGAATTGTTTTTCGTCCGACTCAATTTTAATGGATTCGCCACCAATAAACCGAAAGCGCCCTTCTATGTTTTTCAATCCTTGTCCTGTCGATTCCCCTGTTGCTTTTAATTGTTTGTTATTGCGAACTGTAATATTGTTATTCTGGTCGAAAATCTCAATTTTTAATGGATGATTTGATGCAATAATATTGTGTTTTATACAATTATCGACCAACATTTGCAAAGCCAATGGTGGGATTTTATGGTTTAATGACTCCGGATTAACGTTAATTTCAACTATCAGGTTTTCGTTGAACCGCAGCTTTTGAAGCAGAAAGAATTTTTCTAAATTTTCCAACTCTTCCTCAATTGTAACTTCAGCTTTTTCGTTGCTAACCAACACATAACGAAGATATTCCGATAGGTTTTGTACATATTCCTCCGCTTTTGGATTGTTCTCGAGCAATGTAATTAAGCTATTCAGGCTATTGAACAAAAAATGTGGATTCACCTGCGCCTTCAGTGTATTGTATCGCGCTTCGAGATTATCTTTCTCCAAACTTATCGACTTCGAAAAGTTCAATTTCCATTGTCGGTAAAAAAACACGGCTTCGTGAATGGTTGTAATCAGAAAGGTAATTAATACTGTGAATAATATATCCGAAGAGTTTAGCCTTAATGCATCCCTAAAACAAACATTTTCATTGTGTGAAAAAAGGGAACCCATGCCAATAACAAATACAATTAACAGCAGAATAATTAGAAGCGCTTCAACAAGTATATGTTTCGTTGGATATTGCTCCCACGGGAATGTTTTCCAACTAAAGGCTACAATTGTCATACTCCCGCCCCACAGAAATGCAGTATTTAAAACCGACGGTAGTAGAATATTGAATAAACTTAATTCCTTTTCAGTGAACAGGCTAAAAATCAAGCCTATAATTATAGCAACACCCAATATCCACAAAACGAATGTGTACCACTTGGAATAAAACCAACCGAATTTTTCTTTATCAAAAATCATAGATGTTTTGTTTTTTTAGCGACAAATATAATTGAATCTATTCTAAAAAGAGTTTTTTTTGAACGCAAAGTTGCAAAGTAGCTAAGACGCAAAGTCTATTGTTGCTAATAATCAAATCTTTGCGGCTTGAAATCTTCGCGTTCTTCGCGTTTATAATATAATATTGAATCTCTATAACAAATTCACCATTTAGAAATTAATACGATACAACATCATGGGCATAAAAGCTTGCTGATAAATGGTGGTAATTTCTTTCAACTGATTGTTGTACTGCTCGGAATAGAGGTTTTTATGACCGGTAATGTTTTGTAAATCCAAACCCCATTCCTGCGAAATTTTTCCAAAATTCTGCTTGAACCCAATGCGAAAATCGGTACGGAAATAATCTTTGTATTTGTTGGTGTAAATTTGAGAATTATCAAAAACCTGTTCCTGTTTAACTATGGATGCTGCCAAATCTATTGGAATATAGCGCATTCCGCCCGACCAAACGGTTCGTGTGTCAAATGTAAGGTAATTTTTCTTGCCGATTTTAATCTCGTAGCCAGCCAATAAATTAACAGCAAAGTTGGAATTAAATGCCGTGTTGCGCCAGGTAT
>CAYXQZ010000475.1:0-1690 GCA_964466415.1 uncultured Paludibacter sp. | reverse complement strand
ATTTTTGAGAATTTTGAGCTCGACTCCATATTTACTTTCGTTATCATTCGGTGAATCATTACCCGAATGGTATTGGCACTTTTTCCAGTTATTAATGCAATTTGATTAACCGATGCACCTATCGATATATAAAAACTGATTGTAAGTTCGTTTTTATTAAAATCAGGAAAATACGAACTTATTTTTGCTACAACATCCTCGTTAATTAAACTGTAAGGTTCAATGGTTTGATGTTGACATTCAAATAACGAAATCAACTTATTATTGCTGATTTTTTTCTCTACAAGTTCCTTACCTGTTTTATTGAGATAAGGACGTAAAGCATTCATTTCGACCGAAAATGCATGTGCAATTTCCAGTTTCAATATATCATTTTTGGTGGTTAAATTATTGAAACATAAAATGAACTGATCTTTCACTTCGGATAGAATTGTAGCTTTGAACTCATAAGTAACTAATTCGTCCGATTTTGACTTTAGAATAGCCTTATCAATTATAACCTTATGATATTGAAACAATTCAATTAAACTTTCCCTTATTTTTCGTTTATCCGAAAAAATATTTTCAAGTTTTTCACCAACTACAATCTTAGCAAAAGTATCCTTAGCGGCAATGTTTAAATCTACAATTTTCCCAGTTTTATCAATAACAATAACTGGATCAGGAAATGCCTGAAACAAAAATTGATAATTTATGGATACGTCAGATTCTTTCATTTTTGCCTTAGATGCAAACAACCTGAAAACAGAGAAAAACTGAATTCAGGTTGTTAGGTTTATATTATTTGAGATTTAAAATCCTCTAATAGCTTCGATACCGGGCAACACGCGACCTTCAATAGCTTCGAGAAGAGCACCACCACCAGTTGACACATACGACACCTTATCGGCAATACCGAACTTATTTACACAAGCTACCGAATCGCCACCACCAACAAGCGAGAATGCGCCATTTTTAGTTGCTTCAACTATGGCATTACCAACTGCACGTGATCCACTTGTGAAATTTTCGAATTCGAAAACTCCTGTAGGACCATTCCAAAGAATTGTTTTGGAATTTTTAATTACTTCTGCAAATTTCAATTCTGTTTTTGGACCAATATCCAAACCTTCCCATCCATCAGGTATTTCGCCAACATTTACAAATTTAGTATTGGCATCGTTGCTAAATGCATCAGCAATTTTAGCATCGTCGGCCAAAATGATATTAACACCGTTTTTCTTTGCTTTATCAAGCAATTCTAGGGCTAAATCAAGTTTATCGTTTTCGCAGATAGAATCACCAATTGTACCGCCCAATGCTTTTGTAAAAGTATATGTCATACCGCCAGCAATAATCAAATTATCAACCTTTGTAAGTAAGTTTTCGATAATTTCAATTTTGGATGATACTTTTGAACCACCCATGATAGCTGTAAACGGACGAGCTGTATCGGTCATAACTTTTTGTACTGCAATTACTTCCTTTTCCATTAAGTAACCGAACATTTTGCTATTTTCGTCGAAATATTTAGCAATAAGAGCAGTTGAAGCATGAGCACGGTGAGCTGTACCAAAAGCATCGTTTACATAACAAGTAGCGTACGAAGCCAATTTTGCTGTAAACGCTTTTTGACTTTCTTTAATTACTTTCTTTGCAGCTGCTTTTTCGTCGTCGTTAGCAAATTCGCCACGTGGTTTGCCTTCTTCTT
>CAYXQZ010000474.1:0-1700 GCA_964466415.1 uncultured Paludibacter sp. | reverse complement strand
GTGTTATATTTGTACACAAATTGGTACACAAAATGAAAATAATATCATCGCGCGAATTTCGTGAAAATCAAAAAAACTACTTCGAACTTGCTGAAAAAGAAAGGGTTGTAGTACACAGAGGTAGTAAAAGAAGACCATTTCTATTAGTTCCAATAAGTGAAACAATGGAAAATGAAATTTATTTTTCGGATAGTAAAATTCTTGAATCCATAGAAAAAGGAAAAATTGATGTGCTCAACGGAAAAACAACAACCATAGTAGATGCTACAAATATATGGCCCGATATACTCTGAAAATAACTGATACAGCAAAAAAACATCTTATAGCATTACATGCATCGGGCAATAAAGCATTAATAAAACGGATTGAACGGATATTTGAAGAATTAAGTCTTCATCCATATCTAGGAATAGGTAAACCCGAAGCACTTAAACATAATTTAGCTGGTTATTGGTCGAGAAGAATAGACGATAAAAACAGAATTGTATATCAAGTAGATAATGAAAATATTATTGTAATTATTATAGCAGCCAAAGGACATTACTCGGATAAATAATCAAAAATGAAAACAAAAAACAAAGTGCTTGAACAGGTAAAAGCCTCGCGAAAGCAAAGCCGTGAAGAGGAACTGAAAACGCACGGTAAAGCGATAAACTATCGCAAAATAATGGAAAGTAAAATGGTTTATAACCGCAAAAAAAATAAGGCAGATGCTGATGAGGCTCTGCCTTATTTGTTTTCTCCCCTCTCCAATTGGAGAGGGGATTAAGGGGTGAGGTTTACCAAATACTTACCCGATTTTCCGGTTTTACATACATGGCATCAGTTGCTTTAATACCAAAGGCATCGTACCACGCCTGAATATGCGGTAAAGCTCCGTTTACACGCCATTTACCGAGCGAATGAGGGTCAGACTTGGTTAGCACCAAAATCTCTTCAGTGCGGATATTTCCGGCCCATACATTAGCATACGAAAGAAAGAAGCGTTGCTCAGGTGTAAATCCATCAACTTTTGCCAAAGGTGATTCCTTAGTGGCTTTCGTAAATGCATTATACGAAACTTGTAAACCACCATGATCGGCAATGTTTTCGCCCAATGTAAATTTACCATTTGCTTTTGTTCCGGGAGCGACTTCTATAGCATCGAAGTAATCAGCTAACCCTTTTGTACGCGCTTCAAAATTCTTTTTGTCGTCAGCAGTCCACCAGTTTTTCAGATTACCATCTTTATCGAACTGACAACCCTGATCATCAAATCCATGTGTCATTTCGTGACCAATAACTACACCAATAGCACCATAATTGAAGGCATCATCCGCATTCATATCAAAGAAAGGATATTGAAGAATACCTGCAGGGAAGCAAATTTCGTTCGTTGAAGGATTATAATAAGCATTTACTGTTTGTGGTGTCATAAACCACTCCTCTTTGTCAACTTCTTTGCGCGACGCTTTGGCAAACATATAAGCACTTTCGAAACGGTTGGCACGTTGGATATTGGCATAATATGAATCTTTGGTAATATCAAGATTATCATAATCTCTCCATTTATCAGGATAACCAATTTTCACGTGGAACGTATTCAGTTTATCAATTGCTTTTAGTTTAGTAGAATCACACATCCATGGCAAAGCATTAATTCGTTCGCCAAGAGATGCTTGGAGGTTATGAACTAATTTTAGCATACGTTCCTTCGCTTC
>CAYXQZ010000473.1:0-1701 GCA_964466415.1 uncultured Paludibacter sp. | reverse complement strand
GAAACAAATGCAAAAAGAATCCACATATAGCTATTGAGTTTGTTGTAGAAATTGGAAAGTCCGAATTAATCTATTCGACTTTGAAAGATTTATGCTTAATTAGTTAAAACTAGAGCGCTAAATTTCGGTTTTAAATGTTCGGCAAAAAGCACCCCAACATACTAATTGTCAGGAATTTATATTTAATCGCAATAAGATTACAATTTGACTGCAAAATTACTCTTTTTTTATCAATTAAAAAAGAAAAGCTTGCAAAAACAATTAAATTGTTAGCGTTTTTAAAAACGCAATCGTCCAAATATTTTAAGTTTTAATTTGAATATCAAATTAAAAACAACAAAATACTATTTTTTCGAAATTATTAAATATATTTGCAAACGAAAAGAAGATATAAGTAATCCGAAATTATTAATGATATGTTTTAATTAATTTTCTTTCCGACCCTGCCTGCCGTCAGGCAAGCCCCAAACCCCTCCCGATGAATCGGGATAAACTGCGGGGGCTTAAGAGTGCTTTTAAGAGATATATTTTGTTTATTCCAACTGTAGAGAATATGTCTTTAAGCCCCCATTCGGGGGTTTGGGGATCATATTCAAAACATATCAATATATATTATTTACTACTTATACACTGTTATAAATTCAACAAATTATCTTAAAAACAATGCCTTATGAAAACAACACAGATCTTTCAAATCATTATTGCTTTAGTAATTTTCACATCGTGCAATCCGTACGATCTTGACGACAACACCATTTATTGGAACACCAATGCATTGGTAAGAATGCAATTGAAAGGAAACGTTAAACAGGTAAAATCTATGAATGGAACTAATATTGTGAATTTTACCTCCCATGGGCTCATTTCTGACATCACCCACAACAGCGAATACTTAAGCTACACTGAGACTTACGATTACACAAACAACAGATTGGTTTCAATTTCGAGAAACACAACATTAGGAAAAACAACTGGGATTACTGAAATTAATTTCGACTATCAGAATTTTGGTAAGTATATACTTCAGGACAAATACATGTTATTGACCGATGCATTAATTCCTAACCTGAAAAGTAAAAGTGGAAATCCGACAACAACCTATTCAATGGATGGCGAAACCTTGTATATTGTTGAGAATTATCAGGGTGGAAATATTGACTCAACTATTGTTGAATATACCGATAAATATCCAACCCGTATTATTCGCCCCGATGGAACCGAAGTGAAAGATTTTGAATATGCTAGCAATGGTATGTTTAAAAAATATGCCGTATATTCACAAGCACCTACATGGCAAAATAAAGCAACCTATTATTTTCATCCCGATAATCAATACCTAATGTTGGATTCGATGGTTCAAGTACATGTAGAAGGTAGTTTTACAAGAAAAGACATTGACATATATCAGTATGATTCCAATAAAAATCTGATTTTATTCAAAAATTATATGGGTGAGAACAAATACACTTATCCGGACTTAGATAGCAATGGTAATTGGTTAACAAAGGAATGGCAATACCGATCGAACAGCACACAAAATTGGAGTAGTGCTACAACCGAAACGCGTACTATCACTTACTATTAAACATAAAAAAAACCAACGACTCAAAAAAAGGTGTCGTTGGTTTTTTGTTTCAATTTGTTTATTACAAACTGTTTATTGCATTTAAATCTTCGAAAGCTACTTGCAAACGAGCAATA
>CAYXQZ010000472.1:0-1711 GCA_964466415.1 uncultured Paludibacter sp. | reverse complement strand
GTAAGCACTGAAATTGAAAAACTCGACTGGACAATGCAGCCTGCTGGTTTGTACGAACCTATAGCTTATGTACTTGCACTGGGAGGCAAACGCATAAGACCTGCGCTTACATTAATGGCTTGCAATCTTTTTAGCGATGAAATTGATAATGCCGTTGCTCCAGCGTTGGGAATTGAAGTATTTCATAATTTCACACTGCTTCACGACGATATTATGGACCGAGCCGACATACGCCGCGGCCGCCCTACTGTACATAAAAAGTGGAACGACAATACCGCCATACTTTCGGGCGACGTTATGCAAATAGCAGCCTATCAACTTATTGCACAAACTCCTGCTGAACATTTAAAAGCTGTACTCGACTTGTTTTCGACCACAGCTAAAGAAATTTGCGAAGGGCAGCAATATGATGTTGATTTTGAAAACCGCGATGAGGTTTTGGCTGACGAATACCTCGAAATGATACGACTAAAAACGGCTGTTTTGCTTGCTTGCGCACTCAAAACAGGTGCAATAATTGGTGGCGCAACAACTAACGATGCCAATGAGTTATATCAATTTGGCATTAACCTTGGTTTAGCATTTCAATTAAAAGATGATTTGCTCGATGTTTATGGCAACGAAGCTACTTTTGGAAAGAAAATTGGTGGTGATATTCTGTGTAATAAGAAAACTTTCATGCTTATTAATGCTTTAAAACTCGCAAAAGGCGATGATTTTGAAAAACTTAGCAATTATTTGAAAAAAAGTTTTCAACAGCCCGAAGATAAAATAAAACTTGTCACAGAAATGTATAACAAGCTGAGTGTTAAAAAAATATGCGAAGACAAGATGATATTTTATTTCGACAAGGCAGTCGCAAATCTTGATAAAATTCAGGTAAATGAAGCTAAAAAGCATGAATTGAGAAATTTAGCCACAAAATTATTAGACAGAAACGATTAATTTTTTTATCTTTGTGGGCATAACATTAGAAATTTATAATTCTTAATTATTAATTCTTAATTAATTTATTGTTTATGCCCTACCGCCGACTTCCAAATACCGACCAAGCACGTTTACGGGCTCTGCGAACAGCAGTTCAAAACAGCGAAAAACAAAACTATAGCACACAAGTAGTTAACTACAAAACAATAGTTGAAGCTCGTAATTACTTAAATGTTTTTGAAAAACAACTGATACAGTATCAACACGCATTGGACAATCAAGTATCGGCCAATAAACGTTATCAACAAATAGTTCACAATGCCCGTCTTTATATTTCGCACTTCATACAAGTTTTAAACTTAGCTGTGATTCGTGGCGACATTAAAAAAGACCATAAATTATTTTATCAGCTCGACCCAAACAATCATACTGTACCCGATTTATCAACCGAAGCATCCTTGCTACAATGGGGTAAATCAATTATAAATGGTGAAAATGAGCGGGTTCGAAATGGAGGATTACCAATATACAATCCAGCAATAGCAAAGGTACAAGTGCATTTCGAAGTTTTTAAAGAGTACAAATCAACTCAAAAAATGCACCAATTATCCACCAACCGTAACTGGGAGGACTTAGTAAAACTACGCGAAAAAGGAGATGGAATAATATTGGATATCTGGAATCAAGTAGAAGCAAAATTTAAAGACGATAAACCATTCACCCGCTTAACAAACTGCATAAACTTTGGACTCATTTTCTACTATCGCAAAGGAGAAAAAGAACT
>CAYXQZ010000471.1:0-1719 GCA_964466415.1 uncultured Paludibacter sp. | reverse complement strand
TGGTAAAACAATTAATCTTTGACGCATCGTACCGATAGGCCATAAGTCTGGTTGTAGTTATTTTCACCAACTATTGCTCCATAATTATTCAGACTTCTAAAGCCCGCATTATTGCCTTTAATTTCGTTTGGAACCCACCAAGCACAATATACACCCACACTACTAAACTGTCCGTAATCGGCTCTTATTCCAACTGGTAGGGCTGCCAAACCGGATGTGTTGTTAACATTCATATATGTTTCGGGGTCGAGTGCTCCTGTTGCACCCATAAACTGAGATTCAGCCCAATCGGTTTTTGTTGCCATTGCTTGCGCTACTGATTTAGCTACTCCTTTGTTATTATTAATGTAAGTAATCAGCGATGTCCAATCGGCTGTAGTTGCCACATGCCAACCAGTAGGTGCGATGTTATTGGCATTAGTAACAGCAAAATAATTGTACAATCTGCCAAATTTTCGAATAGAATTTGCTTCCAAATTATTATTGTAAGAACATTGTGCTGCAGTTTTAAGTTTTGTCCATTTTGTATTATCAGTTACACTTGGTATTATTTCACCGTTTCTGAATTTTGTAACACGCAAGTTTTCAACCATCCATGTTTGTGTACCAATAACTATGGTGTGATATTCGTTGCCTTCAATATCGGATACTTTTCCGTAAGTTAATTCAGTATTTAATGTCGACAAAAGTGAGCCAGTTTCGTTTGGGGTAGTTAATAAAATTGTTTTACCGTATTCAGTGCCGTCGGCAGTTACTGCATAAGCACGTACATGGTAAGTCATGTCAGGCATTAAGTTGGTTAGTTCGCAAGTAAAACTTCCAGCGTTTTTTAATGATGATGCTGCATTACCATTTATAGTAGGGTCAGGAGTATTTGACCAACATATACCACAATCGATTACTTGAGAACTTGCAGCAGAAAGTACTGAACCACTACACTTTGCTGATATGGTGGTTACTTCGGTCAATTCGCCGGTAGTTGCAACTGACGATACATCAACTGTTGAATTACAGGATGTTTGTATATATAAAATGGCCATTAACAGCACAAACGGTATTGAAATTAACTTTTTCATGATTTTTAGAACCGTTTTGTTAAGTTGATAAATACTCTTTCGGTGAGATGACTATTATCCAACGTAGTTTCGAAATCGGCCGAGAGCATCAGTTTCTTATTTAATCGCCACGAAAAACTTAAATTGGCAATATCTTGTGCAAAAATCAAATCCTTACGGTATTCAATTTCAGCATTGAGATTACCATCTATAAAATCTTTCGAAATTGCGCCACCAACTATGTATCCAAACAAATTGGTTGTTTGAAGTGCTGTGCCTGTTAAGGTTAACGAAGCATCAACCCAAGGGATTTTGGGAACTGAAAGGTAACTTGTAGCATGCATCGATTCGTGCGAAGTGGGAGTATTCAGTCGGTAGCCGGCAGTTCCTCCCCAGCTTAAAAACTTGAAAGGGCGGTAGTTAAACCGAAAACGTAGACCCTGACGCATTTCTTTTTCGAGCAAACTATCGATGCGGCTTTTGTAGGTTTCAAAATAGTAAACATTACGTCGGGCATCGAACGACACTGCCAACGAAAGGTTTTGCACGGGACGATAATTTAATGATAAATAGATACTTGTTAAATCAAAATCGTTTATCGGAACATTGTTTTCGATGGCATATAAATCAATTTCGGCAGAGCCAAAAAAATCGACATTTTTCA
>CAYXQZ010000470.1:0-1735 GCA_964466415.1 uncultured Paludibacter sp. | reverse complement strand
GAAACAAAGGTAATTGCTATGAAATCGGTAAATTTGATGCGTGCGCAAATGAATATGTATAACTCCGACGACTATATTAAAATAATGAAGTAATTTTAATCCGTCAATTTATATTCGTTAATGGCCATTGTATCGTACAATTGGCCATTTTCGTTGAATATATGCTATGACGTTTGCAAAACACAGAAACAATATGTATATTGCATTCCAAAATTAATCAAGATTTAAAAATTGAATTATGGTAAATTCAATTCCAATAGTCGATGGCGATTTTCTACTTCAGAAAATGCCCGGAAAAGGTGGATGGACTTTTGTGCTTTTACCTGATTTACAACAGAACAAACGCACTTGGTTTGGTATGTCGAAAGTGTTTGGAAATATTGACTCTTTCGAAATATCCAACTATAACTTAATGCCATTTGGTAATGGGAACTTGTTTTTGCCTGTAAAATCGGAAATTCGTAAAAGTATTGGTAAGTCCGAAGGCGACTGGGTGCACCTTGTGCTTTATTCGCAGGATTTACCGCCCGTTGAAACAGAAGATTTCTTTACTTGCTTGACCGAAGAGCCGCTGGCTTATGAACGCTTCAATAAACTCTCAAAACCAGATCAAAAAAAGCTTATTGATTGGATTTATTCAGTCCGAAACGATAGCCTACGCGTAGAACGAATAGCACAAACAATAGATAAATTGCTTTTGTGAAGATGGTTTTTCGGTGTTTAAAAATGTTATTCGATTTTAACCGCTGTCATGCTTAATGAACCTGCAACCGGTTTGTCGTTAAAAGAGCGGAGTTGTTCTTTTTTATCCTGCAAAACAAGTACGTATAACAATGGTAAGTAAATATAAGAGGCTGTATCAAAAAATACTTTTGATGCAGCCCCTATAGGTTATTATAAAGCAATTTGAATATCTAAAATAAAGATATCGTCGATTGCTTTATCGCCAATATTGTCGAAAAACGATTTTGAACCATAACGCACATCATATTTCGAGCGGTCAACTTTAAGTTGTGTTGTATATACTGCTCCTTTTTGTACAATATCGAATGTTATTGGAGCTGTTTTACCTTTAATAGAAAGTGTACCAGTTACAGTTGCCTTACCGTTTTTAAGTTTACTTGGTTTCGTAATAGTAAAACTTGCTGTTGGATATTTTTCAACTCCAAAAAAGTCGTCCGATTTCAGGTGTCCAATTAATTTTTGATTGTAACCTTCGTCTTTAAGGTCTGTACACGTCATACTATTCATGTCGATTAAAGCTTTTCCACCTACTATTACGCCATTTTTTACTTCGAAATACCCTTCTTTGATTTTAATACCGCCGGTATGCGAACCGCCAATTTTATTACCTGTCCAGGTTACGGTGGATTTTGCTGTGTTGATTTCACTTTTTTGAGCCGAAGCCGTAACGATAGTTGCTATTAAAAGCATTGCTACTAAATTCATTTTTTTCATTTTCATTTTATTATTGATTAATTTGGCTGCAAAGGCTGTTGATTTTTTGCCTTGAAGCTATTTATATGTTATAACATATAATTATTTAATTTTGTTCAATGCTAAAATAAATTTCGAGAAAATTTACGATAAGTTTTAGTTATAAACAATAATCAATACGAGATATAATGTTTATATTTAGTTGGTTATAGTTGGTGAGTGCTGGGGCGGAAGTTTAATGCGATTTGTCGAAATTCAACCGATGCTTTGGCGTTTACCCCAACTAGCTCCGATGTGT
>CAYXQZ010000469.1:0-1749 GCA_964466415.1 uncultured Paludibacter sp. | reverse complement strand
TTTGGATATCAAGGGCATGCTGATGTAAAAACACCAAACTTGGATGCTATGGCACGCGGCGGTGTGGTTTTTAACAGGGCTTATTGCCAGAATGCTATTTCGGCACCTTCACGCATGTCATTGTTCACCGGACTTTATCCACGAACCATTGGTGCACTCGATAATTCGCCGCTGACGACCACTGTAATTAAAAATGCTGTTTCACTTCAGGCTGCCTTGCAAGCAAATGGTTACGATACGTATGCTTTTGGCAAACGACATCTCGATTCGGGAGCTGATAAAGGTTGGACAATGCATAAAAGCCATATGGCAAAAGAGTCACCTACGGATAATTATGTTAGTTGGGTCGATAAGAAGGGATTTGCCGATGCTTTTGGCGAAGATTGGGCAGCCGAATTTGGAAAATATCCTGAAGGAAATTCCAAATCGGGAACAAAATTCCCAACAGCCAAAATGGGTACACGCACTACCCGTTTGCCCGAAAATGCAACTATGGAGGCATATTCAACCGAACTTACGTTGGATGTAATTCGGAATCACAAACAAAGCGGGAAACCGTTTTTCTGCTTCACTTCATTTTATCGTCCGCATCAACCATACAATCCTCTGACCAAATATTTGGCTATGTACGATATCACCAAATGGGGAAAAGGGACTTTGTATAATGATGGACTCAAAATGCCTGAAAGTTTGCATCAACCTGCCGACCAACTTCCACCTATGCTTTCGTCATTACGTAAAAGTAAAACAGGAATATGGTGTTTGGGATTGGCTGCCGAAGATGAACAGCTTTATCGCGATTATATTGGTGCTTATTACGCCTTAGTAAGTGAAATTGATGCTCGGGTTGGTGAAATTTTTGCCGAATTGGAAAAAACTGGAATGGCCGAAAATACCATTGTGATTTACACATCGGATCATGGCGATTTTGTGGGTGCGCATGGTATGATTGAGAAAGCAGCACTTGGACACAATGTGTACGAAGAGACATTACGTGTTCCGATGATGTTTTTTTGGAAAGGAAAATTAGCTGCTGGCTACAAAAACAACGATTTGGTAGGTTTAATTGATTTGTATCCTACCATTATGGAACTTACGGGTAGTAAAAAACCACCAACTGATTATAAACTGCAAGGCATTTCGTTGGCCAAAACAGTAATTGCCAAAAAGCCAACCAAACGCAGCTATATGGTTTCCGAAAATTACAGTCAGGCTACTGTAATTACCAAAGACTATAAATTGGGCATTATGCTCGACCCAACAGCAGCTGCTGCAAATCGCGATTACCGTGCTTTTGGCAATATGCTTTTCGAGCGCAAAACAGATGTGCACGAAGTGAATAATCGTATTCATTCAGTCGAACTAAATCCAGTAATTAAAAAACTCACGGCTTACTTTGCCGCATTTGAAAAGCAGATTTCGGACGAAGGAAAAACCGAGATGGTGAAAAGTTATAATTCGGCAACAAAGAAAAGAATTTGATGCTCGTTAGTAATAAATAATTCATATAACTCATTAAAATGGGCAATAATCAGAAAAAACCTTGATTATTGCCCATTTTAATTTCAAAAAGTGCACAAATTAAGTATTTTTTAAGTCCAAATTAAGCGGTCACTTTTACCTTTGTCCTAAAATATAATTTTCAATAATCTATTTAATACAAATTACAGTATGAAAAACAATTACTTTTTAAAAACAGTATTCACATTTTTATTGTGTGGATTTTTTACGTTTAGTTTTGGTGCCGAT
>CAYXQZ010000468.1:0-1749 GCA_964466415.1 uncultured Paludibacter sp. | reverse complement strand
AACCGTTAAACGCATGCGAGAAGTTGCAAAATACGGAACTGTGAAAGGAATAATCTGGCATCAGGGTTCGGCAGATAGTGGAACCGGAGCTCCTGACTACACCACATACAAAACAAACATGAAAACCATGGCAGAGAACTTCAGAAAAGAGTTAAACCTGCCGAATCTACCATTTATATGTGGAGAGTTATCCGATGACGTTGTACGCCCCGAATTCAAAAACTTCAATGTAAATGTAATTCAAGCTGTAAAAAGGTATATTCCTAATTCTGATTTTGTATATGCCAATGGAGTTGTTTTATTGTCGGATGGTATTCATTTCGATGCTCCGAGTGTAATAATGTTGGGTGAACGTTATGCTGATAAGTTCCTCGAAGTAGTGTATGGAATAACTTCAACCAATGAAAAACTTGAAAATAAGAAAAATATTCAACTCTCTTTAAAAGAGAATGTGTTAAATATCGATGCAGCAATTGAACCGGTTTCAGTAAATATATTTGACATACAAGGTCGTAAATTGAATCATTTTTCATTGCAAACAGGTGAAAATAAAACAGAAACATTTTTAAGAGGTGTTTATATGGTTTCTGTTAATTCAAAGTCAAAACAATCAGTTTACAAAGTTCTTATTGCCAATTAACATCACTCATAAACTCGCATTTTGTACTTTATTATTAGTTATATGTACTAAAATGGCATTAATATAAAATTACATGACCTAAATTTGCAAATGAAATAACAAAAAATATACAAACAATTAAAAAAAAAATCATGAAAAAAACTTCACTCTTTATTATGGCAATGATTTGCCTTATTAGTTTAAATGCACAAAAAAAAGTGGCCTATGTAACTCAAACAAAAACAATGGATGCTACTGCCACTACTATTGCTAACGATCCAATCATCCAGTTGTTAAAAGCTGATCCGAATTTTACAGTTACTGTTAAAGAATTAGCATCAACCGCAGCCGCTAATTCTATTACCGATTTAGCTGATTACGATTTAATTATTATTCAGGAAGGTTTTTCGTCGTCTGCCACTATTCTAAGACCGGGTGGTTCACTTGCGTTTAGCACCTTGCCAAAACCAACTATTCACAACAAGCCAAACGCATTCAAACCTGATGCTGCTTTTTATACGGGTACAACACCTGGAACAGCAGCAGCATGGGCATTGTATGGTTCACATGCCGAAACAGTAGATTTAAATATCACTGTTGCTGCTGGTAAAAACAGCAATGATTTGTTTAAAGCATGTACTATTGATGCCAACAATCAAATTAAGCTTCTAAACTCAAATTCCAATGCAGCCGGACTTACCACTGCTACAGGAGCCCTTAAAGGAATGGCACAGATTAAGTATAATAACGGCTCGTTTGCAAGTACCTTATTAGCAAGACCTTCTTCAATTACTGATGCTACATTATCAGTGAATGATATACCAGCGAATACGACCATTGAAGGTGTAACTGTCCCGCAACGTATCATTACTATGTGTTTAAATATTGGCCCGTTATGTGCAACAGCTGGTAGAAATATCACCGATGATGGATTGACTATATGGAGGAATGCAGCTTATATTCTGACCGGCTTACCAGTTCCAACTACCAAAGCAACTTTTCCAACAGGGATTAACAAACTTGATTTTACTTCAAAAGTTGTTTCGGAAGAATACTTCACACTGAATGGAGTGAAAATCAAAGAACCAGTTAAAGGTATTTATCTCAAAAAATCAAGTTATGAAAATGGA
>CAYXQZ010000467.1:0-1765 GCA_964466415.1 uncultured Paludibacter sp. | reverse complement strand
CCTACACGTGCAGGTTTGATGACAGCCATGCATCCTTTGCGTATTGGTCAGGGGCCTGAAACTGGTGGAAACTTGTCGCTCGATGTTGTAAATTTTGGCAATTATTTTCAAAAAGAAGGTTATCGGACTGGTTTGTTTGGTAAATGGCACAACAGCGGTTCACCCAATGAAGTACCCGAAGCAAAAAGTGTTAATCAATATGGTTTCGACCGTTTTGTGGGATTCTATGCAGGAGCACTCGATTATTATTCGAAAGGGTCCACAGGTTGGTTTCACGACGAAAAACTGGTTGAAAACGAAAAGGAATACATGACGGATTTGAATTCGAAATATGCCATTGAGTTTATGGATAAAAGCAAAAAGGACAAAAAACCATTTCTGTGTTATGTGCCTTTTGGTGCTGTTCACGGGCCGCATGTGGTAAAGGAAGAATTGCTCAAACGCGTGCCTGCCGATATTCTCAGCAAGGTAAAAGATCTGAAACCTTACGAATATTACCGACGTGCTGTGGTGGATATTCCCCCGTGGCGAAAATTCAATGCAAAGTATTATAACGATGATACCTGGTTGCAAAATCCTGATAAATTAACTCCGGAAGAACATGCCATGTTGTATTCGGCCATTATTATTTCGCTCGACGATAATGTGGGAAAAATAATGGATTATTTGAAGGCTAAAAAGTTGCTAAACAATACCATTGTGTTGTTTTTCTCCGACAATGGAGGAACACCGTATGCAGGAAATAATACACCTTTCAGTGGCTTCAAACATTCAATTTTGGAAGGTGGAATTCATTCTGTTGCAGGCATGATGATACCCAAAAAAGTAATGGCAAAGCCTCAAATGAGAATTAATGAAATGTGTGGTTTCTTGGATGTTTTCCCAACAATGGCTGAACTTACGCGTAGCAAACAAGCTTTGCCTACCAATATTGATGGCATTAGTTTGGTTAATCGCTTAAAAGGGATAGCCAAACCTCAAACTGATAGGTATTATTATTGGGCATGGCGCGACCATGATGTAATTCGTTCCGACAAATGGAAATTATTCCGTTACATCGACAAAGTTGTATTGTACGATATGGTGAATGATATAGCTGAAAAAAATGATGTATCGGCTACAAACCCCGAAGTGGTGAAGCAAATGATAGCTCAAATCAATATTGAGTCAAAAAAGATAGGTGCAGCTTATTCGCATTTTCCATTGCAAATTACACCAAGCAAACCTGCTCCATCTGGAAAAATAATTGCCATAAATATTGAAGCAGACGCTGAATTATCCAAGCAAAAACTAACCCTGATTGATTATCAGTTTCCGGTTCTGCCTGAGTATTATTTAGAATACGATATAATGATTGATTCCACTAAAATGCTTGCATACACTTATTTATCCACAATAAAAGGCGATAGTTATACCCTTGAAAGCAATGGCGTAAATACCGACGGCAAGTTATCGCGCTTATCGGCTAACAAAGCTGGTCAGTGGAAACGGGTGTCGGTTGGGCTTTGCGCCTCAGCACCAGTTACTTTAAATAAGTTTGGCTTAGGTTATAAATTTAAATCGAAAGCAAAAGCCACGGTTTACATTGACAATCTTTGTATTAAAAATATGAAAGGTGAAGTGGTACATGCGCTTTTTGTAGATGAATTTAAGAAAGCAAAACTTATATCAAAAATGGCTTCAGTAATTGATTTAAATAAAAATTAAAGATATGCAAAAAATAGATGATTATTCGATGGAGTTGAACTTCACCGAAGTTTATAGA
>CAYXQZ010000466.1:0-1768 GCA_964466415.1 uncultured Paludibacter sp. | reverse complement strand
TTCAATCGCTACTTGCTCCGGCTATGGTAGCTGTATTTGTAATGGGAATATTCTCTAAGAAAATTACGCCAAAAGCTGGCGAAGCTGGTTTAATTGTTGGTTTTTTGATAGGCATGGTACGTTTACTCACTAATATTTTTACAAATACAGGTAAAGATGTAATGACTGGCTGGTACTGGGAATCAACAACCTGGTTTTGGCATACCAATTGGCTTATATTTGAAATTTGGTTGCTGGTATTTATTATGTTGTTTATGGTTTTTGTGTCATTTTTCACTAAAAAACCTACTGCTCAACAAATTGAGTTTATCACGTTTACCGGCGATTACAAAACGCTTATCAAACAAAGTTGGAACAAGTGGGATGTAATTGCTTCGCTTGGAGTAGTTGCTGCTTGTGCTGCTTTTTACTGGTATTTCTGGTAAAATTACTTATTCGGTATAACATTTAAAAAATCCTACATGCAACTCAATATATTTTAAATGAATTGTTTGTGGGATTTTTTTTGTAATTTTGTATTATATCTATCAATTCAAAATCAATATTCAAAATGAAAAAAACAATTTTATTTCTTACTCTTATTACACTAATTATCAGTGCTTGTACAAGTAAAAAAACATCTGTTCAGCTTTTGCCTGAAAGTAATTTTGACACAACCATTGTTGATCAAAAAGTTGCACTTTATACCTTGAAAAACGAAAACGGTATGACAGCTCAAATCACTAATTATGGTGCTCGTTTAGTTAGTTTATGGGTTCCTGCCAAAAATGGTGATTTTAAAGATGTGGTTTGGGGATATGAATCGATTAAAGACTATTTAAATGCGACTGATATATTTGCTGGACCAATTGTGGGTCGTTATGGTAATCGCATTGGTAAAGGTCAATTTTCGTTGGACGGAAAAGCATATCAATTAACCTTAAACAACAATGGAAATCAATTGCATGGTGGTGCTGGTGGCTTTTTTATAAAGGTTTGGGATGCACGTCCATTTAAAAATGATAAAGGTGAAGAGTCGCTGGAATTGATTTATCTTTCGCCGGCAGGAGAAGAGGGTTATCCCGGAAATCTGACTATCAAAGTTATTTATAGCCTAACTTCAATGAATGAATTAAGCATTAATTACGAAGCAAGTACCGATTCAACAACCATTCTTAATCCAACATCGCATTCATATTTTAATTTACATGGAACATCGGCTCAATCGACCAATTCGCATATTTTGACAATTTTTGCTGATAAATATACACCAACCGATTCGTTGTTGATACCAACCGGCGAAATTACCGATTTAGCAGGTACTCCACTTGATTTTAGAAAAGCAACAGCCATAAGCGACCGCATTGAAACGGACTTTTTGGCTTTGAAATATGGCAAAGGTTATGACCATAACTATGTTTTGAACAAAAGCGCGGGCGAAGTTTCATTGGCTGCCGAAGTTTATGAACCTGCTACCGGAATAGTTATGAAAGTGAGTACCGACCAGCCTGCAATCCAGTTTTACAGTGGTAATTTTATGAATGGTGAAGATACCGGCAAACGCGGCGATAAACACAATTACAGAACAGGCATTGCTTTGGAAACCCAAAACTATCCTGATGCACCAAACCATGCTAATTTTCCAAACTCAGTATTGAAAACTGGCGAAACTTACAAGCATGTTTGTGTGTATAAGTTTGAAGTAACGAAATAACAAAACAAAATACTTAAAATCCAAAGTCATCGGTTTTTTTCACTTCCTTAGCTTTGGGGCGAATAGTGGTGTGTT
>CAYXQZ010000465.1:0-1772 GCA_964466415.1 uncultured Paludibacter sp. | reverse complement strand
ATCTGGTGCTGCTTGCAATTGCTTGATGTACCAACTCACGATATGCTTATACTGCTCGACTACGAATCGGTAAATAGTTTGAAACGCATGAAAGGACGTTTAGCTCCTAAACTAGGTCTCGAAAATGCTGGTTTTATAAGCGATTATCTACTCCAATTATTGACTGCTGATTAGTAAGTAATCAACTATTTTATTAATCTTCCAAATTTCGCATTGCCTGAAAAGGCTAATTTATTACCCTAATTTTATTGCTCAAAAACAGCTGTGTACCAATTTCTTTTTAGAAGTTGGTTAACCTGCTGATAATCAGTAGTGGTTGAAAATGGTTTGTGTACCATTTTTCAGCCACTTTTTTTTGTCAACACAATGCAAATATCTAAATTAGCACCACAAAAAATCAATATTTACACAATTAGAAACAAGCATATAATCATTATTACGACAAACTATGGTATTTCTAAGTTTATAGGCAAGTTTACAAAAATAAATAGTACGACAAACAACCAATAACCCGCAAAATCAAACATGGTGTATGAACTGAAGCGGTTTATTCTCTTTTTAACCTTGGCTGATACATCTGCCCCAACAAAGCAACTTAAATTGCAAGGGGCAGATGTTACTTTTACAAAACAAGTACAGATGGTCGACACAAGCAAATTTATAAACGAAATGTTGAATTCCATATATTTATCAATGATATCGTCAAGTTTATCTTTACATGTTACGAGTTGAACAATAAATCCCTGAAGTTGAAGCTTCAATCTGCCAACATCAACGTTCAATGTGGCACATTTAAGCTTCATTATGCCAATATCAAGCTTCAAAGTGATAAGTTCTATCATTGACTTGAAGTATATTGTGTTCAGCGTATAGTATTGAAATTTCTCTTTTAAATAATTCATATTTTATAAACCAATTAATTAAAAAAATTTTATGCCAAATTCCAAACCAAGGGTAAATATACCCACCAATCCGGTTCAAAAATTAGAACTTGCAGCACGTATTTTTGCCAAACACAATGCTACGGGAGTTGCCTCACCATTAAATGCTTTGCAATCTCATAAATGGGATGTTAATGGTCCTGAAATTGCAAATGCGCAGGCATTACATCAGCAAGCCGAAGATTTACAACGTCAGACCGACCTGGCTTATCGCAAGCGAGATTTGTTATTGCCCGAAATTGACGAATCCATTAAGTCGAGCCGCGACCTGCTAATGGGAATCTACCGCGACAATCCCAAAGAACTGAATCAGTGGGGCTTCGATGTGAGTGATACTACCCGTGCAGCAACCAAAAAGCAAGAATAGAGTAATGTACAAATGCAAAAGGCTGTATCAAAAATCAACTATGATACAGCCCTAGCATTTAATTAATAAAAATATTAATACATTTGCATATAAAATAAAATATATTTTTATCTTTGTAGGGTTTTTTATTTATCTAACTAATTTAATCTTATGAAAACGCAACAATTGATTTCAAATCGTCCATTTTTTTTTATTTCTATTGTTTTATATGCCAGTTTATTCGTTCTGATTTCGTGCAAATCGGGACAGGCAGTACAGAAACCAATGACGTTTAACGATGTGGAAAAAGAGTTTAAATTTGCAAAACCCTTATCAGAGCAATCCAAACAAGTAATTTTGAAACAATTCGGTACCGTTCAGAATTATCACGATTCGATTATTGCAAGACGAAACAATCCATACTATAAGCATATTATTGTAACCGGAAAAGCTACTGAGGCCGATTCGGCTGTTATGAAGATATT
>CAYXQZ010000464.1:0-1777 GCA_964466415.1 uncultured Paludibacter sp. | reverse complement strand
ATAGCTGCGTTTTCGTGCCAAAAGCAGGAAGCTGATATTTTTTCGGATTCGCCTATGGTGCGTTTGAATGAGGCTCTGAAAACGAGTACAGCCCTGCTCCAAAGTGCCGAAAATGGTTGGGCGATGGAGTATTTCGCAACATCCGAAAGTCCGGGTTACACTTTGTTTGTGAAGTTTAAAACCAATGGCGAAGCTGTGTTTACGGCAAAAAACAACCTGACAACAAACCGTGTGTTATCGGACAGTTCCGTTTATAAAACTATTGGCGACAATGGGCCTGTACTCACATTTAACACCTACAACAAAGTACTGCACGCGTTTTCGAATCCTGTAAATCCTGACGGTTATGGTTTGGAGGGCGATTATGAATTTGTAATTATGCGTTCGTCGGCTGATACAATTGTGCTACAAGGCAAAAAGCGGGCAACCACCATTTTATTGACAAAAATACCGACTACAATAAGCTGGAGCAACTACAGGGCATCGTTGGAAAGTATGAATACAGCGCTGTTTGCCAATAATGCACCACAACTTTCGCTCCAACTGACCGACAAATATACTTTTGCGAATGGGGCTTCGCGTGTGTTTGTAATTAAAAAAGAAAATGCCCAAACTTCGAGTTCGGTTTCGGCGTCGTTTATAGTAACACGCACAGGAATTCGTTTTCACAAAACACAGGAATTAGAAGGTAAAAAATTCCAAACTTTCACTTTGTCGCCCGATAGCGCTTCGCTTATTTGCAACGAAGACAACAGCATTAAATTGAAGGGTCCCGACAGTTTAGCTGTTTTTTTCAGCAACAATAGGAATACCTGGAAAATTAACCCCGACAAAATGAGTCCGTCCCTGCTTACAATTTATAATCAGCTGAAGCAGTCGCTAATATCAAAATACAAGGCAACTGGTATTACTCTTTCTATAAGATACAACGATGTTCGCAAATCGCATGGATTGGTAATTCAATTTACTTCCGGAAAAAATAAATACGAAGGAAATGTGGATATGAATATGACCGTAAACGGCATGGCACAACTGAGTTTACTAAACAAAGAAACGGGTGATATGAACGGAATGAGTTTTTATTCGAATGTAGCGGGATACAAAACTATTGCCGATGCGCTTTCGACCACATTTAATATTTCAACCCCAATGCCACTGAATCCGCGTTCGATAAAGTTTGAGAAAATGTCGGATGCGAGTCTGTGGTTTGAGACAACTTGTTATTAATCATTTATATATAAAATAATCAGAATGAAAAAAAGTCTTTTTTACTTTATTTTTTTCGTATATAGTTTGGCTGTTATTGCTGGTCAGAACAGTAAAGTAACCGTTTTTGAAAAGCAAAATATTCAGAAACAAGCGGATGCCATTCAATCGAAAATCGTTGACACAAAACGCGTAAATTTGGTGCAAAATACTATAAATGAGATGCATAAAGTTGTTGATGCGCATGGTAATGTGAAGCGTGGCGTTATTCAATTTAATCAGCAAAGATTAATTCGAAACAGTGTAACTTCGCCGCTGATGAAGCAAATGGCTACAAGCGACACTACATTTTACGAAAGTTTTGAGGCCTATAACGATACGGCAAATAAAAACTGGATACCTACCAATTGGACTGAGTTGAACAAAACCGGAAATACCTACACGTCAGGTACAACCAACCTGACCTGGGCTGTGCGCGATGTAGCCAACAGTGCAACGGATGGAAAAAAAATTGCCTGGGTGAATTACAACAACAAAAGTGTGATGCGCGACGAATGGTTAGTTTCACCTA
>CAYXQZ010000463.1:0-1779 GCA_964466415.1 uncultured Paludibacter sp. | reverse complement strand
ACCGACATATTTCACACCATAAAAGATATTACAACTGAAGGAAAAATTATCAAAGATACAGAAGATGGTCGTTCTATAGTTTCTGACTTTAACGAGAATCAACGATTGAAAAAGCGTGATTTGTATTGGTATTATCCACACTATGGAATTGGACAAGACCCCGGTTCCATAATTATTTCTGGCGACTACAAGTTAATAGAACACTATGACCCTTATCATTTCGAACTTTTTAATATTACTAAGGATAGTAGTGAACAAAAAAATTTAATAGACAAAATGCCTCAAAAAGCGGAAGAATTAAAAACTAAGCTTCATAATTGGCTAAACATTACGAAACCAATACTGTATACACCTAATTCGGGGTATAAAAGTAATATTTGATAAAATCAGTAATAGAATAATGAAAACAATTAAGAAAATACTATTTTCCCTTTTCGCATATTTTAGTTTCGGTACTACCTTTTTGCAAGCAGTAGATGTTTATAAAGTTATACCGGCCAACGACCCAAATATCGTTATAAAAGGAGCAATGTACCTAACTTCAAATGCCGATAGTGTCATAATTGACCGCCATTCAAACGAATTTCTAACGAAGGCTTCAGATTATTTTAGCCGTTCTAACAGTCGCACACAAAGTGGTGTAATAATTAGTTTTAAAACCTCAAGCCCGAAATTAAAAGTTAATTTTAGAGTAAGGGTAGATGGTGCTCGTAGTGAATTGCGATTTGCAGTTTATCGCGACAAATTATTCATTGGTTACGTAACATCATTATTGCTAACAATGAATGCAGTAGCGGACAATAAAAATGCGACGACATGGGATATTGTTTTGCCTTACTCTTATGGAGTTACATTTAAAAGTATCGAACTTTTAGAAAATTACAGTATAGAAACACCTGATGTTGATACACAAAAAAAATATATTGCTATTGGTAATTCTATCACACAAGGAAGGGGACAAAGCAGTGTGGCATCGGAAGGAACTTATCCCTTTATATTGGCCAAAGCCATGGATTGGCAACTATACAACCTGGGTGTAAGTGGCTCTAAAATCACTGATATGATTGCAGATGACACAAAACCAATTAAAGCCGATGTAATTACAATTCTTTGGGGTTATAACGATTGGAATAACAGTAAAAACATTGTGGCTGATGTTATTCCTCGCTATAAATTGCTTATTTCGAAGTTAAGATCTTATCATCCAACAGCAACTATTTATTGTATTATGCCAACTACTACCACAACATTGAAACCTGATAATGGTGGTGCCACTGCATCTATTGACACCTTGCGAAATACGGAGAGACGTGCTGTAAATGAATTTATTGATGCTGGTGATAAAAAACTATATGTAATTGAAGGTGGCTTACTCACTACTACAGCCGATTTGAATGATGCTGTTCATTTAAACAATAATGGGGCTAAACACCTTGCTGCTGGTTTGATTGATTTTGTTCGGAAAACAGAAACAACAGGTATACAGCAACACAAATTAAATGATAATGCAAACTCAAAAGTTATAGTCTCGGGAAACAATGCTTCAGTAAATACTGGTTCTGTTGGAGCAATAGTAAGTATTTATAATTCAGCTGGTAAAATGATTTTTAATAGAATAAGCAAGAGTTTAAACGAGCAGTTTTCGTTTAAAGAAAAAGGTGTGTACATAGTCAATATTAACAATGAATCGATAAAAATTGTAATTTAAAAAAGAGTATAAACAAATAAATAATTAGATATGAATAATAGATTGATAGGAAATACCCCAAAAATTGGGAT
>CAYXQZ010000462.1:0-1788 GCA_964466415.1 uncultured Paludibacter sp. | reverse complement strand
GACCGTTATACTTTGTTAAGTAAAAAAACTTTATTAATTTTACGCCAATATTTTAAGGAATATAAACCGAAGGAGTGGCTGTTTGAAGGTGAAGGTGGTGGACAATATACAGACAGTAGCATATACAATATCTTCACAAAAGCATTAAAGACTGCGAAGATCACAAAAAAAGTATCGATACACAGTTTGCGTCATAGTTTTGCAACTCATTTATTGGAAAATGGAACAGATTTGAGATATATTCAAAGTTTGTTGGGACATTCGAGTAGTAAAACTACCGAGATTTATACTCACATAACCACAAAAGGATTTGATCAAATAAAAAATCCAATGGATAAATTAGACATATAAATATAAATTAACAGAATGGATAGGTGCCACACTTCAAATTTACTCTCAATATTTAAATTGCTTATTTACAGTAATATAAATAAGAATGGAGATTATTATAAAGTGAATATAGTTGCCACACTGTGGTAACTATACAAAATCGTGGTACCTACACAGATGTTAGCGGTAACCTTAAAAAGATTTTGCGATGGCATATAAATTTGAAAAAGATATAATGAACTTAAATAATCAAAATAACTAACAAACCATGGATACTCAACTGATTTTAGCAGGCATAAGCGGTATTTGTTGGACAATTGTTTATATTGAAAGCCTTAGAGTAGGTATCAAACAAAAAACTTACGCAATGCCATTTTGGGCATTGGCTTTAAATATTGCTTGGGAAACCGTGCATTCAATTATGGGATATAGAGAAGAAGGAATGACAATTCAAGTCATTTTTAATGCTGTTTGGTGTTTATTCGATATTGGTATTTTATATACTTATTTCAAATACGGACAGAAATACTTTTCGGAATTTTTTCCGAAAAAAATATTTATAGTTTGGAGTATATTAGCATTAGTTGTTTCATATTTATTACAGTATTTCTTTGTTGCAGAATTCGGCTTAGTTAAAGGTGGTTCATATTCAGCATTTCTGCAAAACCTGATTATGTCAATACTTTTTATTGCAATGTTTATTCAACGGCGTGGTGATGAAGGACAAAATTTGACTATTGCTATAAATAAATTTATTGGAACAGTTATGCCTACAATATTGGTTGGCATAATCGGATTAGAAGCATTTGGTAGACCAAGTCTTTTTATATTAGTTATAGGTATAACAATTGCTTTCTTTGACTTAATTTACATTGGCTTACTATTAATTAACAGACAAAATAAAAGTTGGTTACAGAATGGAAACAATTAAGAAATCGTTTAATAAGCGAGCATTTATATCTTCGATTTTATTCATTTCGGGTCTTTTATTGCCATTAGGGTGGTTGATACATTTCACAGATACTGAATACTATGCCAAAGAAAAGCATTTTTGGATGTCGGTTCATAATGCTGCTACTATTGTATTTGTTGTTTTTTTAATATTCCATATTGTTTATAATTGGAAAGCAATGAAGGGGTATTTAAACAAATCAAAAACAAGGTTAGTTAGTAAAGAAACTATATATGCAATAATATTAGTTTTATTTATTGTCGGATTATTTAGTAGTCACGTCTTACATATAAAATAGACATTCGGGTTTTATTGAATTTAATCGGACAAGGACTTAACAACTAAAGAATGAAAGAAAAGATAGAATAAAAAAGGCTAACCGCTAACAAGCGGTATAGCCAATAAGGGTTTCAGTGGTATGCGAAAGTTTGTAGCCCGCTCCAACTTTTCGTGTAGCTTGACTGGGAATCGCCCGCAATCCCTTACTGGCCTTACCGCCGACCGTT
>CAYXQZ010000461.1:245-1794 GCA_964466415.1 uncultured Paludibacter sp. | reverse complement strand
ATCCATCCTATGACCCTTATTAAAGGGTCATAGGATTTGACCAACAAATAAAAAACAAAACCAGATTAGTTTTTATTTCTAAATATTTTCTATTGTGTCTATTGTGGTTTTAAAAAATGGAAAAAAATACAGGTTAATATTATCACAGGATTTTTAGGTGCAGGCAAAACCACTGGAATTATCAACCGATCCTATCGTCACGAAAACTTTGCCAACGAATAAAATAGATCTAAATTATTATGAATCTGTATATTTAGCAGATACAAATAAAGCTGAGCCAAGTAATGGTTGGATATTAAATCCTAATTGGTTTCCAACCGATGGAATGAATACTCGTGCTGATTACAGCAATGTGCCAATGCTTATCGGTCAAACACCAGATGCTGTTCTGACATTTAATTGCCGTTTTTAAACATAGTAATGGAGAGTATATTATTAATTCGAATACTGATAAATTCTTTTCATACACTGTATATGACTCATTTGGAAGGGAGTGTGCAAAAGAAACAAACTGTTTAAAAAGTGATACTTTACGGATAAATGGTAAAGGCTTTTATTTTATTAAAACAATAATAGATCAAATCCAATTCGTGAATAAAATTATCTTGTAAGTAAATGCATCGGTGTCTAATCTCACATATTTATAAACAAATATGATTTGTTAATTTATAATTTAGTTTGAATTATAGTATGCAGCACCTTAAATGTTTAAACCCTATTTTCTAAACAATAAAATTCAACTTTAAAAAAAATTATTATGAAAACAAATTTCACATCAAATCACAAATGGCAAAAAGTAAAATTTAGTGTTTCACTTTTTGTATTAATTTTCCTGGGTTTAAATGCTATGGCACAAACAATGCCTGTACCACAAGTATTACCTTATTCACAAAATTTTTCGAGTTTGACAGGAACAGGAACTCCGACATTTCCTGCTGGCTGGCAGGGTTGGAAGCTCGGATCTTGGGTGCCATCAAGTACCGGACGACCTAATCTTCCTGCTTCCGATGTAACCCTTAATATTGGCACTGCAGCAAGCACAGCTTCAGGGTGTTATGACTTTACCGGGAAAATTGGTATCATGAGTGCAGCAAGCGATATTACATTATGTTTGGCAGTTAATACTACAGGCAAAACAAATATTAAAGTTACTTTTGATGCTATGACGATGCGCAATACTTATGATGGTATAACGTTAAGCACAGGTTATAAACATGGTTTGGTTTTACAATACAGGGTAGGAACTGATACTTCTACTTTGTTTACACCCTTAGATTATTCGCCATCTGCTTGGGATACAGGAAGTACCATCAATACTGCCGGAACTGCTGGAGTTAATATTGCGACAGGATTGAATGCCATACTACCAGCTGAATGCGATAACCAACCCATTGTGCAAATTCGTTGGATTTGCAAAACTATTTCCGGTGCCAGTCCCGGAACTAGACCAAGTTTAGCCCTCGATAATGTATCTGTTACGGGAACTGCCATGCCAACAATGCCTGTACCACAAGTATTACCTTATTCACAAAATTTTTCGAGTTTGACA
>CAYXQZ010000461.1:0-145 GCA_964466415.1 uncultured Paludibacter sp. | reverse complement strand
TCCGGTGCCAGTCCCGGAACTAGACCAAGTTTAGCCCTCGATAATGTATCTGTTATAGAATTAGGTAATGATCCAAATCTAAACTCCTTATCAATTGTTATGAAGGCGCCTAATGGTAATCGGGTTCCCAAAATTTTGGGAGCCA
>CAYXQZ010000460.1:0-1794 GCA_964466415.1 uncultured Paludibacter sp. | reverse complement strand
ATTTTCCTACCGAGTGAAACGCTTGTTTTTTTATCAAATTCGTAATTCAAAGCCAAATTGTAAACTCTAAAATCTTTGAATTTTTCATCCGGATTGTTCAAGGTATGCGTATACGACATGTAGTTTTCGAACGATAGCCCTGTGTTTGCTATATGATTAGCATTGAGTGATAAATTGTATTTTAAGCGGTAATTAGGTGTTGAAATACTAAGCGGGTTCGACGAAAAATTACTGTACGATGAAACTGAAAGTCGACCATTGAAACTTGCTTTCTCAATTGATAATGTATCGTTTTGTTTTTTTGTGTTTATTGCTAAGTCATTCACCGACAATGCCTCTTTCGATTTTTCGACACTTACTTCAAGTGGTATTTCTATTCTTTTACGAGCAAATAAGGAGTTGTTGAGCGTTAATATTTTCTTGTTTAAAGCATAGCCAATACACGAAATGGAAGACAAATTGGTTACAAGTAGTGCGGGTTCGAATGTATTGGCATTCATTACAAATAAAGTATCACCTATTTGTATGCCTGATGTATTGACAAACTGAACGTAAATATTTTGAGAACTGATAAACGAAACGCTTCCTTTCAACATCGAATCGGTATTTTGAGCCAAAACACCAAGCTGAACGCATATCAATATCAGTAGAACTTTAAATTTCATTATTTTATATTTAGCCCCCTAACCCCCAAAAGGGGGAAAAGAGAAAGATTTTTAAATGACTTATCAATATTTATTAAATTAAGGCAATCTACCAGAGCTAAAATCATGACATTTCCGACAGTTAGCCACATAAGTAGCATCATTATTATGGCAATCGGTGCATTTATCCCATTCCCCTTTATGTTCTCCCGAATAAATTTTTCCCCAAGCATCGTGTTGTTTAAAGCTAACATTATTCCACGATTTTGCAGTATGGCATTCGTTACAGCTGAATTTAGCAAATTTAGTGGAGTGTACAGGCATTACTGCAGTGGCTACTCCTTTTTTACTACTATGGCATGAAAAACAATCGGTCGAAAGTCTTTTTCTATAATCACCACCATTATGGCAATCGTTGCAACTAATATTATGACCACCCGTAAGTGGGAAATAGCTGTGATCAAAGCCTTTGCCTATGCTATTCCAGTTCATGCCCGACATAGTATGGCAGCGAGCACAATCAGTATCAAAACCTAATGCTTTGTGATCGAATGGTTTACCAGCAGTAGCATAATATTTATCTTTGTGACAAGCAAAACAATCGGTGCGAATATTATCGAAACGTAATTTTGACGCAGAAGTATGACAACGGTTACAGTCGGCTGTGGCATGAGCTCCTTTGAGCGGAAAACCCGCCTGTTGGTGTAAAGTTCGAGTATTTGGTATTATCCACGAATTGGTAGTATGACAACGATCACAATCGCGTCCTGTAGTGCCCTGATGCACATCTGTATGGCACGAATTACATTCTGTTTTTGCATCTTCAAATTTAAGCGTGGAGTGACATTGTTTACAACTAACTGCTTTGTGCTGTCCGGTTAATGGAAATTTGGTCTTATTATGGTTAAAACCATTTTCTTTAATTTTATTCCAATTATCTGTAGTGTGGCAAGTTGCACAATCTATGGTATGCTTTTCGCCATGTGGCGATTTTGCATGCATCAGCGTGAAAACTCCGCAAAATATTAATATGAATGTAAGTCTATACATTTTCAATGTTTTAATTTTCAACAATTTTACTAAAACTACTCCAACCCACTGCATTAGCATAGCTCGATTTTGATCCTATTGGTACATACAAGGTACAATT
>CAYXQZ010000459.1:0-1797 GCA_964466415.1 uncultured Paludibacter sp. | reverse complement strand
ATAAATTATTTTCTGGAATAATTACACAGTATTGGAAAATTTGTGCAAGAAATGATTTAACGTGTATATTTACTATTCAACTCAAAAAATAAACATTTATAAAAATTTTTCGTTTTATTTCAGTAGTCGAATAGTGGCAGCATTCACGTTATTTGTCATATTATAAAACAGTATTTTATGAAGAAATTTTTATTAAGCGTATTTGTATGTCTATTTTCTGCCATTTTATTATATGGCCAAACCTATTTTCCTCCAGTTCAAGGATCAGATTGGGATAAACTTTCGCCTGATTCGCTCCATTGGTGTCAAAACAAAATTGATAGTTTGTATTCTTTTTTGGATAGCAATAATACGAAAGCATTTTTACTCCTAAAGAATGGAAAAATAGTACTCGAAAAATATTTTGGTACACATACCGAAACCTCCAATTGGTATTGGGCTTCGGCAGGTAAGTCGCTCACTGCCTTTGTTACAGGAATTGCACTTCAGGAAGCTAAACTTTCATTATCGGATATCAGTTCAAAATACTTGGGTCAGGGTTGGTCGAATTGCACGCCCGAGAAAGAAAATTTAATTACTATTAAACACCATTTAAGTATGACTACGGGATTGGACGATGGTGTAGCTGACCCTTTTTGTACAATGAAAGAATGTCTGGTTTATAAATCGGATGCAGGCACACGCTGGGCTTATCACAATGGACCATACACGCTTATGGACAAAGTAATTGAATCGGCAACTGGAGTTTCGCTAAACACCTACAGTGCTTTAAAGCTAAAAAATACTACAGGCATTACAGGGCTATTTATTCCGTCGGGCTACAATAATGTGTTTTACAGCACTGCCCGCAACATGGCTCGTTTTGGATTACTAATGTTGAACAAAGGCACTTGGAATGGAACGAGCATTTTGTCAGATACGGCCTATTTTAACCAAATGACACACCGCTCTCAGGAAATAAACAAAGCTTACGGCTATTTGTGGTGGCTCAATGGCTCGCCAGATTACATGGTTCCACAGTCGCAGTTCAAGTTTAACGGTCCATTAAACCCCGATGCACCCGCCGATATGTATGCCGCAATCGGCAAAAACGGACAGTTTATAAACGTGGTACCGAGCGAAAAATTAGTTTGGGTACGCATGGGCGAAGCTCCCGAAGGAGGAGATGTTCCATTTTTGATGAATAATGAAATATGGCAATATCTGAATAAGCTAAAGTGTGTACCACAAGCACTTACTCAACCTACAACAAACAAAATGGTTGTGGTTGAAAAACAAAACGACTACATCCAAATTCGCGCAAACGAAAGTATTCGTCAAATTCAGGTTTATAATTCAACTGGAAGCATTCTGAATCGATACGAACCCAATTCCGACCTATTCAACATTCCTTTTCTACAACTTAACAATCATTTTATACTTTTAAAAATTGAAACAGTTTCGGGAGTAATACATACACGGAAGATTGTTTGTTAAATACATGTAGAACGGCCTTATTGGAGTTCCGTTGTTTTTATTTATTAATCTAACGTGAGTACGATATAAGAATTAAAATAAAATGCTGTAATACACTGGTGTATATTTCCCGTAGGGAATTAATACCAATAGAATATTGAATTCAAAAAAACGAATTCCCCGATAGGGGATTAATATATTGATTCCCTACGGGAAATTATTAAACATGAAATCTGATTTCTATTGATATTGAAGTCCTTACGGACTAATCTTATGTCGAACTCACGTTAATCTACAATTTTCAATATCACATTTCCTGTTTTTTGTCCAGTTTCAACGTAT
>CAYXQZ010000458.1:0-1807 GCA_964466415.1 uncultured Paludibacter sp. | reverse complement strand
GACAAAGTGGACGATAATATGTCGTCGAAGAATCGGATTATCACTTCCAAAATGGAAATTGAATCGGCTCGGGGTACACGAACTATGCAATCGAAAACTTGGGGCGAAGGCGACAAAAAATCGTTTACTGAATACTTAGCACCTGCACGCGAAAAGGGAACTAAAATGCTCAAGCTCGAAAACCAACTTTGGATTTTCTCACCCACAACCGACCGTGTAATTCAAATATCGGGTCATGCGCTGCGTCAATCGGTTATGGGAAGCGATATGTCGTACGAAGATATGATGAACGATTCGCCACTTTTGGAACGTTACAAAGCCGATGTAACTGGTGAAGAGCTATTTGATGGCCGAAAATGTTGGATAGTAACGCTCACTGCCATTAAGCCGGATGTGAATTATTATACTCAAAAAATGTGGATTGATCAGGAAAGATTTGTTCCACTCAAAGCCGATTCGTTTTCGAAAAATGCAAAATTGCTTAAACGTATTACTTTTACCGAAGTTTCAAAAATTCAGAATCGTTGGTTTCCTAAAGTTATGATTTATAAAGATATGCTTAAAGAAGGAAAAGGTACCAAAATGATAATTGAAAGCATTCAATTTGATGCTTCAATACCTTCCAGTATTTTTAATAAGGGGAATTTGAAGTAATTTTTGATGTTAGCTGTAAATAATGTACTGTGACTGCTCTTTCTTCTCAGCTCGTCATAACTTAAAATCTAGCATTGGAGGCTGGCCGTATGGCTCCAGCCTACGGCCGATGAAAATTAAAGCTCCTGCTTTAAATATTTAATAATTTAATATGCAAGGCAGGTGGCACATACCGGTTTATCGGTGAGCCTTGCTTTTCGCAGGACGTAGCGGGACGCAACGCCCAGCCCAGCGTGCGATTTTAGGCTACGAGCAGCGAGGGTGTTAGGCATAGTTTTTTATTTCATTTTGTAATATCCACCCTTGTCAATAAGCCAAATACCATTTATTTTGGACAAATCAAAAGTCAAAATCATCATTATATCAATCTCCACAGTCGCTTTATTTTTTGATATTTTTGAATAAATCATTTTTGGTTTCTCAATTGCATTTAGTGTCTCATCAATTTCCTGTGTTTGTAAAATGAAATCATAATCAAATCCTTCAGGAGGTCCATCATTTTGAGGATTTTTTTTGAAGTCATTGTCACATATTTTAAAATATTTTCTCCATTCGTTTATATAATTCTCAGACACAAAACCACTTGATTTTATTTTCTCTAAATATGCTTCCGTTTGTTCTTGATTTACAGAATAGTATTTAGTTGAGTCATAATCTTCAAGAGTTGCATTGTTCACTAATCCAAACTTATTAACTTCTTCATAATTCTTCTTGTACCATTTCAAAAAGCTTATGACTCTGTTATATGGTTCTTGGTTTAATGTGTCCCTTTTAGTCGTAGAGTCTGAAATAGTATTTTTTTCTACTTCGTTTTTTGTCTTCTTGTCTTGTTGCTTACAAGAAAACATCAATGTCAATACAGTTAGTAAATATATGTATTTCATTTTTTTAAAATTATGCCTAACATCAATATATGTACTACTTAACCATTCAATTGCACATACATTCGCATTAGTTTATTAATTTTATTGCACATACTCACCGTATTTGTAAATTAGTGCAGTTGGATTTTTCGCCCCGCAAATATAAACATTATTTTCAGCAACTTAGCCTGTTTGGTTTGAAAGATTTAGTGTTTCAGCCGTTTTATATCTTCCTCAATTTCGCGTAGATTTAGTTCTTTTTCCAGTAAAGATTGTTGCTGTTGGTATTT
>CAYXQZ010000457.1:0-1813 GCA_964466415.1 uncultured Paludibacter sp. | reverse complement strand
AAATTTAATTAATTCGTTACAAAAATATATCAGAATAAGATTATAAAGGTATGCTGTGATATCTAAAAAGTATGCTGTGGAAAAACTTACGCAGGCAGCGCTTAACCTCCACTTTTTGACAGTACACGCTGCTTGTTTACACGTACCTGCATGGCATTTACATAGTTTTTCAACGATTCAGGATTGTCTCTATTGCGAAAGGCCTCCAGAATATGATCGTCGGTTGCTATCATTTTTTGTTCCATGGCTGCACGAAATATTTCTAATTGCTCTTTGTAAGCCGGATCGTTTGCCAAATTTACCAATGCATCGGGGTCATTATTCAAATCATAAAACTCTTCTGTCTCCCTAAAATCGAACAATTTAATCCGAGCTGCAATGGCAGGATTCATCTTCGAGGCGGCTTTCATTGCTTTATAAGTAAGTCCGATTTTAGTTTCTGAAGTAAATTGATAATCCCCTTCGTTTGCCCAGGGAGAAAAAATATAGGCAAAATCTTTGTTCTGCAAACACCGCATGGGGTATGCCTTAAATGCTGAATTTGAGAAAAACAAGGTGTACACATCATTTTGCTTCATGTATTTTTTCCCCAATAATCGGTTTTTAAACGAAAATCCGTCGAGCTGGTAGGGTTCTTTAATACCAACAATATCCAATACTGTTGGGAAAAAATCAACGCCTCCAATAAAACCATCTTTTTCAACCTGTAGAGGCTTTATTCTCCGCGGCCATTTTACAATGAGTGGGGTACGGTTACTGTTCAAATAAACATTGGTTTTCGAAAACGGGAATGCCATTCCATTATCGGAAAGAAAGAAAATGATTGTATTGTCTTCCTGCCCTGACTCAGCAAGGGCTTTTAGTACTTCGCCCACAATGTCGTCTGCACGTTTTACATTGTTATAGTATTGGGTAATCTCTTTACGAATATCGGGCAAATCTGGCAAAAATGCTGGCACATTCACTTCTTTTTCTGTATAAATATAAGACGGCTGAGGTTCTTTCTGGTTTCCAAAAAAATTACCACCCTTTTTCCCAAACTTCACATCATCGCTGTTGTAAAATGGGCGATGCGGGTCTTGAGAATTACACATCAGGTAAAAGGGCTTGTTGTTTTTCTTTGCCGCTGCTAAAAAATCCTTCGTTTTTTTGTAAAACAATGCCGGTTCGCGCCCTTGATTGAGTTCGTCGGATTTGATCGCCATGTTGATGTTGTGTTCGCCACTCATTTTTGGAAAACAATGCGGAAGTTTGGCCATGCAACCGGTAAAATATCCGTTTCCCCCCAAAATTTCGAAAACCGACTTTACGGGCGACTCTTCGGGAATATAATTAAAGCCCTCCAATCCACTTCGTTGCGGATACAAGCCGGTAGCCAGCACATTACGCGAAGGCATAGAAACAGCACATTGTACATAAGCACGTTCAAAACGAATGCCTTGCCGGGCAAGTCTGTCGATATTGGGCGTAATATTTTTAACAGGACAGCCATACGCACCAACCGAATTGTAGTTCATATCATCGACAGTAATTAACAGTATATTTGGCTTTTGGGTTGGTGTAACTGCATAAACCATTGAAAGACCAAGTGATCCAGCACTTAACAAGAGCTTCATTGGTATTGAATATTTAATTTACAATTATTTTATTGATAAACTTTTCACTATCAGTGGATTTTGAATGAACAAAATAAACACCCTGTACTAAACCCGAAATATTAAGTGTATTTGAACTAAGCAATTCATTTCTCAACATCAATCTACCTGTTAAATCGTAAATATCAACACTTTGAATTTGATTTTCGGAAACGATT
>CAYXQZ010000456.1:0-1816 GCA_964466415.1 uncultured Paludibacter sp. | reverse complement strand
CTTGTCCCCAATTTGGGAAAAAATTAGTACCTGCAACATTGGTATAGGCATTACTGAAAATTGAAATCACACTTGAGGCACCTGCCGTAGGTGTTGGAGCCGAAGTAGTTGGCTGTGCAATTGCCGAAGCGATACCCATTGCAATAAATGCTACTGCAAGTAGGATTGATTTTGTAGTTCTTTTCATGAGAATTTGTTTTTTTTTGATTATAAATAAATTGCAGTTGTTGGTTTAAGCACAAACCAACAACTGCAATCAGTAATTTATTTTTTTGTGAATTTTTGATTTGCAATTTGTCCATTTTTCAACGATAACGAGATGATATATTGACCATTGCTCATATCGTTCAAGTCAATAATGCGTTCAACAGCATTTACCGATAAGCTTTTAACTGTTTGACCCACTAAGTTTGTAATCTTGATAGCACTAATTTCGCTTTGAGCACTAATTGTCAATGAGTTTGTAGCAGGATTTGGATAAACACGTACAGCATTTTCTAAAGAAACTTTAGATACTCCTGTTGTAGCATCATTATAAAAATAAAGATTATCATAATAGAAAGTGCCATTCAAGTTCCAAAAACCAATTTGATTCACGTTAGCTAAATTCGCATTTAATTCCGACAAAGTTACATTAACAGAATTCCATTGATTTGCTGTTAGAGCAATTCCAGTTTTCATTTTGTCACCACCATCAGTTACTCCTAACGACATAGAAGCCAATGTAGTTGGATAAATATCAACATGTAGTTTTGTCATTGAACTAACATTGATTGGTTTTGCGGTAAATTCGAATCCAAAACAGCAAATTGAAACATTTTTTGTAGCCTCATTACCGCCTAGTGTAACTGTTGAAAATGTATTGCCATACCAGTCTTGACGTGTCACTGGTAAATTAGTGTAAGTGCCACTATAAACTGACATTACTTTAGCATCAGCAAGAATAGGAGTTGGAGCGGCTGGGAAAGCTGTTGTTGTAGCACTTACCACTTGCGGATTATTTGCAGCAGCATTGTTACTTGCATCTTTAGCTGTTACTGAAAAGCTGTAAGCAGTTTCGGCAGTTAAGCCTGTAACAACGTACGATTTTTGAGTAGCCGAGGTTCCTGTAGTATTTACCGTAGTTGTTCCATAAGTAATTGCATAGCTTACTGAGCCAGAGTTGTCAGTAGCATTTAATAATAACTCAACACTTGTTGGGGTTACTGTACCTTTAGTCGCTGTAAAAGCTGTAGGTGCTTCAGTATCGGAAGCACCACCACTACAAGCATTTCCTACAGTATATGTGAATGTTTTGGTAACAGCCATTCCACCTGCATAGGCAAATTTGCATGCTACGTTAAATGAAGCCCCAATAGTTTGTCCTGTAAACGTTTTAGAGAATATTTGTCCTGTCCCTTGTGTCATTTGGACTTCACCAAAACCCGGATTGTAAGTCCATGCATAAGCAACAAGACCAGTTTTTGCGTCTAAACACTCACAAGTGAATGTTACACTGGTTCCTGAAGTGCTAAAGGTATAATTATACCCCAATGTAAAAGATCCCTGAGCGGCCTGTGTATCGGTACCGGCACATTCAGTGTTAATGGCATTTGCCATTGTTCCAGAAGCCACGAAAGCGGCTAAAACTAAAAAAAATCTAGTAATTTTTTTCATGATCATAATTTTTTTAAATGTTTAATTTATTAGCGCCAATCCATTCTGTAGTTTTTGTAATCAATTGACGAAGGCAAATTTAGGTAACATCATCAAATTATATCTAATTTTTTCCCACACATAAATACTATTTGCAATTAAAAATAATACGCAATACCTC
>CAYXQZ010000455.1:0-1817 GCA_964466415.1 uncultured Paludibacter sp. | reverse complement strand
CCTGTGGATGCCAAAATATGCTCTTTTAACTGCATTTATTGCGAGTGTGGATTTAATACTACTATGCACGAATTTTCATTCCCAACACGCGAGCAAGTAAAAACCATACTGAGAACAAAATTAACTGAAATGATCCGTCAGGGTGAAATCCCTGCTGTTATCACTTTTGCCGGAAATGGTGAACCTACACTCCATCCCGATTTCGAAGGCATACTAGATGATACGATTGCACTACGAAACGAGATTTGCCCTTCAGCCAAGGTAAGCGTATTATCCAACTCCACACGCATACACAAACCACATATATTCAGCGCATTAAACAAAGTTGATAATAATATCCTGAAATTCGATTCTGCTATTGACCGCACTATGAAACTTATGGATCAGCCTGTGGGGAAACATATTGATGTTAGGTGGTTGATAGATGAACTTAAAAAGTTTGATGGAAAATTGATTATTCAAACTATGTTTCTGCGTGGTGAATATCAAGGAGAATTGATTGATAATACCACTGAAGTAGAGATTCAAGCCTGGATAAATGCGCTTATTGAAATACGACCAAAACAAGTAATGATATATTCGCTCGACCGTGACACCCCCGCTCAAAATCTACAAAAAGTGAGTGTCGACGAGCTTAACTTAATAGCCGAGCAAGTTAAAGCCGTTGGATTTGAAGTTTCAGTTGCTGGATGAAGATTTTAATTTGTCCACTCAATTGGGGACTTGGACATGCTACGCGCTGCATACCCATAATTCGGAAATATGTACATGATGGTCACCAAGTTACATTGGTAGCCGATGGATATCCTTTGCAATTACTACAACATGAATTTCCAGCACTCAAAAAACTGGAATTACCCTCCTACCCTATTCGATATTCAGCCAAAAACTCACAAGTAATGGCCCTGTTACGCCAGTTGCCTAACATTGTGTTATCTGTTTATAAAGAGCATAAATGGCTTTCCAATCTACTAAAAACAGAAACATTCGACCTCGTAATTTCGGACAATCGGTTTGGATTATGGACCCGAAAAACCGAGTGCATTTACATGACCCATCAATTAATGATAAAAATGCCAAGCCAACTAAAAATGCTTGAACCTATAGCATGGTGGCTACACAGGCAAATAATAAACAAATACACGCATTGTTGGATACCTGATTACGAACACAATGGTGGCCTTTCGGGCGACTTGGCACATAAGTACCGTTTACCCAACAACGCTAGCTTTATTGGTCCGCAATCGCGATTTGAAAGTCACAAGTTGGAAAACAAGGATCAAAGTTTCGAAATTGTAGCTATTGTTTCGGGCATTGAACCTCAGCGCAGCTTATTTCAAGACCAATTAGTAAAACGTTTTGAGCATAGCACACAAAAAGTACTGCTAATTTGTGGAACACCTTCCGAAAATCAAGAAACCAAAACAATCAACAACACCACTCTTGTTTCACATCTACCAGATAAAGAGTTTATTAAACACCTTTTGGGAGCCGAAAAAATAATTGCTCGCTCAGGTTATTCCACCATTATGGATTTACACGCCTTAAACTGTTTGGCAAAAGCTGAATTTATCCCAACACCCGGCCAAACCGAACAAGAGTATTTAGCCGAGTATATGAATAGTAAGCTACTCCAATAACTCTACTTTTTAGATATACGCACCGTAGTTTACTTATTGTGTAATTGGTATAAATATACTATCACTAGCTAGATATGCAAAGCATACAGCGATGATAGAAGAACGATACAAGGTCGATATAGGATAAGCCAATGTAAAATTGCAACAATATGCAATATAATTCAATAAATATGCAAA
>CAYXQZ010000454.1:0-1817 GCA_964466415.1 uncultured Paludibacter sp. | reverse complement strand
TCACATCTTCACATCACCACATCCTTCCTCTTCTCAGAAAATATTGTTAAAATCCTGCGTTTTTACTACATAAACTACGAATTTAACTATTCGAACTATTAAAACATGTTATAAAACAGCTTTTTTGAGATTTATTTCTGCAAAACTATTGCATGGAATAAAAATCTGCCGTATCTTTGCATCGTGATTTTTTCATAGTATTAGATTTAAGGTTAACAAAAGATTGGTAGATAGTCGTGAGACTAAGCTACCTTTCGCATTTTATAACACCTGCATTAGTTTATAAAGTTCTTAAGGTTTATAAAGTTCATAAGGTTAAAAAACTAATTTCTCAGTTTCATAATTTCTAAATCATCACCACATCATCGTATTATCATATCACCACATCAATATATTGGCATATTGATACATTTTGAGTACTTTTGCAGTAAATTTAAAAAATGCAGTTGATATGAACATTCTTCTACTTGGCTCGGGTGGTCGCGAGCATGCACTAGCTTGGAAAATAGCACAAAGTCCGAAACTTACAAAACTTTTTATTGCACCCGGAAACCCTGGCACAGCGCAGGTGGGTACTAATTTGGATATTGCTGCCGATAATTTCCCCGCACTCAAAGATGCTGCTATTGCTCACCAAATCGATTTAATCCTTGTTGGCCCCGAAGACCCATTGGTAAAAGGTGTAGTTAACTTTTTTGCTGAAGATACCGAAGTATGTCATATCCCGGTTGTTGGCCCCGATAAAGTGGGTGCGCAACTCGAAGGAAGTAAGGACTTTTCGAAGCAGTTTATGTTTCGCCACAACATACCTACAGCAGGATATCTAAGTGTAACAGCCGATAATATTGACGAAGGAATTGCATTTTTAAAATCCTTAAAAGCGCCTTATGTGCTCAAAGCCGATGGTCTGGCTGCCGGAAAAGGAGTGCTTATATTGACTGATTTGGATGAAACAATTTCGGAGTTGAAAGCCATGCTCGATGGGAAATTTGGTGCTGCCAGCAAAACGGTGGTTATCGAAGAATTTCTGGATGGCATTGAATGTTCTGTTTTTGTAATTACCGATGGTAAAAACTACCAAATACTGCCCGAAGCCAAAGATTATAAACGAATTGGCGAAGGCGACAAAGGACTCAATACAGGTGGCATGGGTGCTGTTTCGCCTGTTCCGTTTGCCAATGCCGAATTTATGCAGAAAGTCGAAGATCGCATTATTCGCCCTACGGTGGAAGGCTTATATTCCGAAGGCATCAATTACACCGGATTTATTTTCTTTGGACTTATTAAAGTTAATGGCGAACCACTTACCATCGAATACAATGCGCGCATGGGTGACCCCGAAACCGAAGTGGTTATGTTGCGTTTGAAATCGGATTTAGTGGATTTGCTCGAAGGTGTTGCTCAAAAGAACCTGAACGAACGTATTGTTGAATTCGACCAGCGCTCAGCAGTTACCGTTATGCTCGTATCGGGTGGATATCCAGAGGATTACGAAAAAGGAAAAGAAATTTCGGGCTTAAACGATACTGAGAACAGCATTGTTTTTCATGCCGGCACAGCCAGCAAAAATGGCGCAATTGTGACCAATGGTGGCCGCGTTATAGCCGTTAGCTCGTATGGCAACACCAAAGAAGAAGCATTGGCGCAATCCTTTAAGAATGCCGAAATCATCAATTACCAAGGCAAATACTTCCGCAGCGATATTGGGTTCGATTTGTAGGGAGGGGTGAAAAAGCAAGAAAAGTTTTGTAGGATACTACAGAACAAAACAATATAAAAGGAATGTAACGTCCATCTGGCCTTAAAAAATCAATTAT
>CAYXQZ010000453.1:0-1828 GCA_964466415.1 uncultured Paludibacter sp. | reverse complement strand
CCGAGTGTGATAGTTTTTGTAACTACATTCATAAAATTACATGTTTTGTTTTTAATATTTATATTTCGGGCGCAAAGATACGATATTTTTTTGTATATTTTTGCGAGCTATTGGTTTTGTAAGTTCGTTTGTGTCAAGCCAAAGCAAAATATTTATCTTTCAAGCACTTACAAGAACAAGCCTAACCCCTGCTGCCCGTAGGCAAAAACTTATGCGGCTTGCGGTAACACAAGTAATTTTTCTTAATCTTTCAAACACCCAATTGGCACAACTAAAACTCCATCTGCTCTTCGGTAGGCTACGTTTCCACCCGTTATTACCATCAGAAACGACGGCTTATTCATTTTCTCGGTATTTATTTTTGAAGTAAGTTTTAATAAATTTGCTGCTGCTTCATCAATTTGTGAATTTCCAAGTTTCACTTCTACCGCAGCCCATCTACCATCGCGGAGTTTCAGTATTAAATCAGCTTCAAGTTCATTTTTGTCGCGATAATGAAAAATATCACCATCAACTGCTTGTGCATAAACCCTTAAATCGCGTGTGCAAAGCGATTCGAACAAGAATCCGAATGTTTTAAAATCTTTCAAAATTCCCTGCGCATCAGTCCTTAACACAGCTGCGGCAATGGATGGGTCTACAAACTGACGCTTATTGGCCGAACGAATAGCCGTTTTGGAACGTAACGAAGGCTGCCATGCAGGTACATCTTCAATAACATAAATCCGTTGAAGCGCGTTGAGGTAAGTGTTAAGAGTTTTATCCGACAACTGAGAGTGATTCGCCTGTATGTCGTCCATAATAGTTTTGGAAGTAGCCATTGTGGAAATATTGCGTGCCAAAGACTGAAGCAATAAACGAACTTTCTCAGGGTCTTTATCAACACCGTCAACTTGTTGAACATCCAACTGAACCACAGCATCTACATAATTTCGTGCAATGCGCGAAGTCTGTGATTTAGAAATAACAGCAGCAGGCCAACCTCCTCTGCAAATAGTATAAGCTATTTGCTCTACGGTCAATACAGATTTAGAGGCAATATCGGTATCGCCTTCGAAAAGTGCTCCTAAGGATACTTCTCCATTCGATTCGCCTGATTCGTACAAGCTCATTGGGCGCATTGTTAATCGTGCTATTCTGCCAGTTCCAGAATGAGACATTGCATTATCGGTTGGAGTTACCGAGCCAGTCAATATAAATTGTGACATTAAATTACGTCTGTCAACAGCAAAGCGAACGGCATCCCATAAAACTGGAGCCATTTGCCATTCATCAATCAATAATGGCGGTTCACCTTCCAATAAAAGTGAAGGTTTTGTGTCGGCCAATGCTAAATATCCCTGACCTTCGTCCGGATCTTGCATATAAACAACACTATTTGCAAATTGAAGTGCCGACACTGTTTTACCACACCATTTGGCGCCTTCTACCAAAACTGCACCAGTACATTCAAGTTGTTCTTTCAATAATTTGTCGCTAATACGCGAAACATAATTGCTGGTTTTCATTATCAATAAATATTTTTGCAAATATATTAATAATAAATCAATTACACAACTAATTCCGTGTTTTGGCGCTATTTCATTCCGTGTTTTGGCTGTGTTTTACTCCGTGTTTTGGCTAAAAAATTTAATAAAATAACATCAAGGAGGTAAATTCGGCTGTTCATACATTCAGGCAGTCAAGTCCTTTGTTTTTCAGATAGTTATGAATTTATCTAAGTATTGAGTTTTCTAATTTTTCAAATTATAGTAACTAAACCTGTTTAATATTAGAGTAATTGCATTAACTTTGCACAAAATTACCAATAATTATGTGGGATAAGATA
>CAYXQZ010000452.1:0-1831 GCA_964466415.1 uncultured Paludibacter sp. | reverse complement strand
ACATGATTGAAACATTGAACCTTTCTCCATCATCGTTCGTACATTCAAATTTCACTGACGACTTCACAGGATTAGGGAATGCACTGATATGAGTTCTGGTGGAGGCATCCAACTTTTCATTAGGCAATTTAAACATGATGGATGCATTTACCACTTGAGTTTCTCCCAACGCATCTTTTGCTTTAAAATATACGGTTTTCATTCCCGCTGTTGGCGATAGTGTAAAGTTAACAACAGGATTATAACTAATCCAGCTTGCTCCGCTAAAATCTGATTTTTCGCTTATTAAATAATCGGAGGGAACTCTACCCGAAATCTCACTTTTTACTTCAATATTCAGTTTTTCAGTAAAATTACTACCGTTCTCGAGCTTAAAACTTACAATTTCCATCAATGGATTGACTGAAAAATCTGTTTGCGAAACACTCAGCGTTTCGTCGAAAATGCTTGGATTGGTTTCTCCTTTGCGCAATTCCAACCCGAATATTCCAATTTTACCAACCTCGGTATGACCATAAACCGGCATAAATTTTAAACCGGTAATTTTGTCAATCCAGCCGGATTCAATGCCTATTGGATAAGAGTATTCACGAAATTGAGTGTCATTTGGTACGATAGGAATAAGCATGGAATTCTCATCGCAATAATCTTTTTTGTCGGTTTTCCAATATACTTTTGAGAGTGACGAATTGGTTTCGTTTTTTATGATAAAATGAAAAATATGACCTTTATCTTTCAGTAAACTAAAGGGTTTTGAAGTTGCTATTACCGGATTCTCAGCCGATAATTCGGCATGAAAACCCAATTGATCATTGCTTACATTTTTTAATCCCGTTAACACTGTGAATGAACTGTCGGCTTTGAACTCTTGCACCAAAGTTCCTTTAAAATTTCGAGTAGGAATTGTTGGAACAGATAAGCGTTTTAAATACTGCGGCACAGCATTATAAATCGCCTGATTTGAAGTTGTCTTCAATTGGTATCTGCCCGGTGTTTGTGGTTCAATAAATGCTGTACCCGTATTTCCTACATTAACTGTTGAAACCAAAGCATAGCTGCCATCGGGCATTTTTCGTTTTAAGGTAAGTGTACTATTAGCTTGATTACTTACCTGCAGTTGACTGAAAGATTTTAAGGCTTCAATTTGATAATTGGTTGCAAGCGGGTCACTTTTTTGTACGGCAATTCCAGCTTCGGTGGCAAAACTATACAAACGGAAAGCAGGTTTATTATCGGCACCTAAATTGATTGAAGCAGCGCCTTTGGTGGTAGTGAGTATAATTCTGTAATTGGTGGCATTTGGAACTTTGGCCAAGGGAATGTAAAACCAGTCCTCTTTTTCGGGCATGTAATATTCTTTGGTTCCTAACGAAACATAATTACCATTGACTTGAGCTGATACAGTAGCCACAATATTGATTTGTGAATTAATCTCATTATTAACACTGAGTGATATGCTACTTGCATTATTATTGGTCGGAACGGCAATATTAACCGTATAGTTATTTACTATTTGTGCCTTACTTCCACTGACAGGAGGATTTGCAAAAATGGTATATTCCTGCCATTCCTTAGCTGGTACATAATCAATCTCGATGGATCTGAACGTCTCAACCCCATCATTATTATCATCAATTTCAATTTCGTTCAGCACATCTTTGCCCGAATCCTGACTTTTTCGTCCCCAGCCATTGTCTTCGAGCGAAATGGTTTTCCATTTTCCCGTATTGGTTTTTGTAACATTAGCTAACTCAATCGTTCCTGTAGGCAAATTAATCAGCACTTTAAAATTGTCGGTTCCCTGATCCAGATAATCGATGGTCAATCGTGC
>CAYXQZ010000451.1:0-1833 GCA_964466415.1 uncultured Paludibacter sp. | reverse complement strand
TTACTGTTGTTCCTCCTAAAATTGTTGCAGCATTATCTGTAGCACTTGTAAAAATTGGCAGCTGATTAATATTTATTGTTTTATTTTGTATTGTCTGACTATTACCTGCATCATCACTAGAATTATATCTTAAATAAATTGGGCCCCTATTGGAAGCACTTAAAATAATTAATCCCCCATTATCAATACTCGTTGTTGGATTACATCCCGAAGAAGTCGAATAACAATATTTTGTATCTGGATCCGTATCAACATTGTCTTGTTCATATATAGTAACTTCATAAGTTGGAACAATTATCGAAGAATTATCACCATCATCATACGTTGTTGGTGCTGTATAATCTAAATAAAAATCTACATTCAGATTATCCAAAGCTGTTTGAGAATTACCATAAATATCTTGACAAGAAATATATCGTGTATACGCATCTTCTACAGTTGTACTAGTAGAACAATTTGCAACAGTTCCAGTTACATTACAAGCAGTTCCAATTCCAGAATAACCAGTATCTGTAGTAAACCACTTACAAAGCATCCCAGAAGAACCATTAATTAAAATATCAGCTTTATCATCATCTACCGTATCAAAATAACCGGCAACAGAGTCTCCAGCAACACTAATAATAGTAGTAGACAAAGTATTTCCTAAAACCTGATAAGTTTTATTCACTTCAGAAGAATACGAAAATCCATCGTACATTCTACAAAAAACAGTATAATTTCCAGCAATTTTATTTGGTGTATATGCACAATATGGTCCATATGGACTCGCAATATTGGAAATATTTCCAGAACTACACATATTATTATTTACAGCACCTGCCGTTTCTGAACAATAAAATTGCAAAGTTCCCAACTCAGAATCATTAACTCCATTTGCCGTTATATTCAAGCTAGCACCAACACCAGACGGATCAGGAGAAACAGTTATGTTAGAAATTGTTGGAGCAAGATTAACACTAAAAAAATGAATATCTGAACCATTATAGCTATATGTATCATTTGCGAAAACACTTATATTATGGAATCCAGAACCAATATTTAATCCGGTCACATTAACCTGAACCCCGGAACTACAGCTAACAGTTGTATTTGCCCCTCCATCAATAGAATATGAACAATTAGCTAGATTTGTATCTGTTGCAGTAAAATTTAAAGTTGTTACATTTGAAGTATAAGTTGTATTAGCAGGATAAATAATTGAAACAGTAGGAACAACAACATCCGGACTATATGTCACATTAAAATATAAAGAATCAACTGTTAAAGTCTTAGAGCCTGCGCTTGCAGCCCTAACTTGCAAATAACCTAAAGCTCTTGTTCCTGAAGCTGTAAAAAAACTATCACAAGTCCACGTTTCCAAAGAAGTAACGTCTGTACAAATTTCTCCAGGGTTTGCAGTTGTTCCTGGACAAGCAGAAGAAGCAGTTGAGTAACTTGCTCCCCCATTCGCGTCTACTTTTACAGTACAAGTACCAATCGATGCCGAAGAACTCCACCATTCATAACATAATTTTACATTTGTAATACCTCCGCAACTTGAAACCGAAGAATTAAAGCTCAAGGTTCTAAATCCTGCATAATAATTATTTGTAGCAACAATTGCCGTCTGCGTAACACCGTTGTTTGTATCTATATTAGTAGTAGCAGAACAACTTCCCCCAAAATTTTCGGGAGTTAGGGACGTTGTCTCAGTATTACATGCTTGAGAAACCAAAACCGTATTTGGCGAAGTCGCACCAGGAAAAGCATAAATAGCAAATACTCCACCAACCAACAATATTCCCAATAACAATAAAACAACTAATCTTGTCCTAGCCTTCTTGTTTATAC
>CAYXQZ010000450.1:0-1839 GCA_964466415.1 uncultured Paludibacter sp. | reverse complement strand
AATGAGTACTACCAACAAAACTGAAGCAGAAAACGTAGTGATTCGGTTCACAGGCGATTCGGGCGACGGAATGCAGCTAACAGGAACTTTGTTTTCGAACCTGTCGGCAATTCTGGGAAATGAAATTTCCACTTTTCCTGATTTTCCATCCGAAATTCGTGCTCCACAAGGCACTTTAGGTGGTGTGTCGGGCTTTCAAGTAAATTTAGGAGCATCCAAAATTTATACTCCAGGCGATGATGCCGATGTGATGATAGCAATGAATCCGGCTGCATTGAAAGTAAATGCAAATGGAATTAAAAAGAATGGAGTTTTAATTATCGACACCGATTCGTTTCAAAAATCGGATTTGGATAAAGCTGGTTTTACTACCGACAATCCGTTTGAAGAACTGAAACTTTCGGATACAATACAAATTATTCCAGCTGCACTCACATCGCTTACAGTTGCTGCTCTCGAGGGTTCGGGACTCGACAACAAATCGATACTTCGAAGTAAAAATATGTTTGCACTGGGATTGGTTTGCTGGTTATTTAACCGTCCTATCGACCAAGCAATACATTTTTTGCAAAATAAATTTAGCAAGAAACAAACCATTTTAGAAGCCAATATAAAAGTATTAACCGATGGTTTTAACTACGGTCATAATTTACATTTAGCTGTTTCTACTTATTTGGTTGACAAATCGCACGAAGTACCTAAAGGCCGCTACACAAGCATAAATGGCAACAAAGCAACCGCTTGGGGTTTGATTGCTGCTGCTCAAAAAGCTGGATTACAACTATTTTTAGGCAGTTACCCAATTACTCCTGCTACCGATATTATGCAAGAATTGGCCAACCGTAAAGATATGGGTGTGAAAGTAGTGCAAGCCGAAGACGAAATTGCAGGTATCACTACTGCATTGGGCGCTTCATTTGCAGGTTCATTGGCAGCTACAAATACTTCGGGACCTGGTTTGGCGTTAAAATCGGAGGCTATTGGTTTGGCTGTAATGGCCGAATTACCAATCGTTATTGTTGATGTTATGCGTGGTGGTCCTTCGACTGGACTCCCAACTAAAACAGAACAAACAGACTTATTACAAGCACTTTACGGACGAAACGGCGAATCGCCAGCAGTGGTTATTGCAGCCAACACTCCTGATGATTGTTTTCATTATGCCTACATGTCGGCTAAAATTGCATTAGAGCACATGACGCCTGTTATTTTATTAACCGACTCATACATTGGTAATGGTTCATCGCTTTGGAAATTACCAAAATTAGCCGAATTGCCTGCTATTACTCCAAACTTTGTAAAACCAGGCATGGAGGGCATTAAAGTTACTTCACGCGATCCTGAAACCTTAGCTCGATATTGGGCTGTTCCTGGCATGGAAGGTTTTAACCAACGAAATGGAGGTTTGGAAAAAGACTTTACAACAGGTGCTATTTCAACCGACCCAATGAATCATCAAAAAATGGTGGATACGCGTCAGGCAAAAATAAATTATATTAGCAATGTTATTCCTCAATTAGAACTCGAAGGTGATAAATCGGCTGACACATTAGTTATTAGCTGGGGTTCAACTCACGGACATTTGATGACTGCCGTAAACAATTTGGTAAAAGCAGGCGAAAAAGTAGCATTAGCACATTTTAGTTATATTCACCCACTACCAAAAAACACCGAAGAAGTAATTAAACGTTACAAAAAAGTGTTGGTTTGTGAACTGAATAGCGGTCAATTTGCCACCTACTTGCGTTCAAAAGTGCCTGGCGAATACAAACAGTTCAACAAAGTTCAGGGACAACCATTTAATGTGGCCGAATTGGAAGAAGCAATTCAATTAATAAT
>CAYXQZ010000449.1:0-1849 GCA_964466415.1 uncultured Paludibacter sp. | reverse complement strand
CTGGTACTATTACTCCAAACATCAATCACAGCTCCATTCCCTCTCCTTATCTGAATATTGTCGATATATATAGTATATTTCCCAGTTTTTTTAAGGATAATGCTAAATTTATTTACTGTGCTTGGTGCTTCATTTCCCAAGCCAATAACGCGATGTTCCCATACTCCCGCACCTCCCATGGTAGCCGGGCCACTGGATTGAACTCTCCCAAACTGATCAACTCCTCTTTTAGATGTAAAATACTTTCCTGAGTTATACATTGGACTTATATAAAATCCCTCAGACAAACTTCCGGCTTCCGTTTTAATATCAAAGTGCAGATAATCGTCTGGAAGCAAACTATATCCGGTACCCAAAATTTGAATATTGGGTTCCGGGTTAGTTGCATTTACAACAACATCAGCAGTTAGCTTTAACACAACTGCATCTGGGGCCGAATTAATTGGACTATTCAATTTTGGAGCTAAATGCGTAATAGCTACACCGGTTGATGCTCTCCATGTTTCGAGTTTTTCTAACAAATTAGCTTCAACAGTCGGATTGCTTGCCACTACATTTGTGCTTTCGGTTATGTCGGTCTGAATGGCAAATAATTCGTTGTAATTAATATACCTATTCATTTTCCATTTATCAGTACGTATTACATCGTGGTCTCTCCAAAGCCAATAATACGTTCTGTTTCCGGTTTGGGCGTCGGTATTCAGTTCGTTCAGAAACGAAGTGCCATCAATCTGACCAATGGAAGTGGGCGAAATTCCCGACATTTCCATAAATGTGGGAAGCACATCTAAATGCCCAACCATTGGTTTGAACTTTTTAGGACCCACAAGTCCACCAGCAGGCCAACGTATTAAAGCCGGCGCATGAACTCCACCCTCTAAAGTAGAGTGTTTATTTCCTGAAAATGGTAATCCGCTTCCATCGGGAGTAGCACCATTGTCGGAGAAAAACAAAACCACTGTATTGCTAGTCAAATTGTTATCATCCAGGTATTTCATCAATTCGCCCACTTTATCGTCCAAACTAATTAGCATGGCCGAATAAAGAATTTGACGTTCGGCTACTGATAAGGTTCCAGTAATGTCAAAAATACTATTATCGCCGGTAAGTTGCGCATACATGGTATTCATTTCGGGCGTATCACCATCATTGATAAGTTTGTAATATTCTTTCCATGTACGAAGTGTTCCACCTGCTGCTTGTATTATCGAACTTGGTACTCGCTGCAAATCAATATCTTTAACATGTAGCGGACCGTGAATTACATTGAATGGAAGATATGCCAAAAATCGACCGGCTTTGTTTTGTTCCATAAAATCTATGGTTGCTCGCGCCAAAACATCGGTTGAGTATTCCAAGTTATTGTTAATCTCCGTTCTATCATTATACCAATTCGGACTCGTTGGTTTATTAGCCCAAACTTTGGTATAATAGTCGCAACCGCCACCATAAAATCCTACAAAGCGATCAAATCCATAATCGTTTACATGTGGCAAGGTGGGATAAAACTCAGGAACATTTCCATTGTGCCATTTACCAAATAAGCCTGTTTTATATCCTTCCTTTTTGAAAACACTACCCAATGTGGGTATCGAAGTATCAAGTAGCCCATCGGTATTTGGTCCTTGACCCGTGCGAAGTGGATTTATACCAGTGAGCAAACCTGCACGTGTAGGACTCGAAACCGGGCAAGTCATGAAATTTTCAAATTCAACACTCTGATTAAATAATTTATCTAAATTTGGAGTTGGTGTTTTGCCACCATGACAACTGAGGTCGCCATACCCTAAATCATCGGCTAATATCACCACGTAATTTGGATTTGTTTGGCTGTGCACTGTTATTGAAA
>CAYXQZ010000448.1:0-1857 GCA_964466415.1 uncultured Paludibacter sp. | reverse complement strand
AATACCTTTGGAGAAACCAAAAAAGCATTGTTTATAGGCAATAGCCTTATGTCGTACAATGGTTATGTAGCTAATATAACAAAAGATATTGCCGCAGCCAATGGTCATACACTAACTATCGATAACTACACATATACAGGTTCTGGTTTCGACGTGTATTGGGCAGCGGTTCCCGGGCCACATCCGCAGATTAAATTGGGTGGTTGGGATTATGTGGTAATGAATGATATAACTGATGCAGCACTTAAAACACCGGCAATCATTCAATCCAAAACGTATGATTACGCTACACTTTTTGAGCAAGAAATCAGACAGTATAATCCTGGTGCTAAAGTAATGATTTTTATGAATTGGGGTTTTAGAGACGGATATTCAGGGCTGGTGTCGTCGCCAACTAGCGGTGGCGATGGAGTTACTTACACATCGCTCACCATGAGCCAAAAAGTTGAATCGGTTTTTAAAACCTGGGCCAATGCCAATAATGCTACTGTGTCGGCAGTATGTGCCGTATGGCGTGCTGTGCAAGCTGCTTATCCAAGTTATAATTTATATTTAAGCGCTTTGGATGGAAAACATCCAAATGCGCTCGGAACATATATTGCTTCCATTACAACTTATACTTCTATTTTTAGAAAAGACCCTACGCTTTCGACCTATATTCCGTCTGGAGTACCTACACAATTAACCGCAGACGGCGGAACGGTTGCACCTGCCACATTTATTGCCAACGTTAATGCCATTGCGAAAACAGTTATTTACGACAATTTAAGCAATTGGTATATTGGCACTTACGACCCTGTTGCAAATTTTGAAACCTACAGAGCAGTTGGAAACGATGTGACTTTTACAAATACCTCTGTGCGTGGCATTTCCTATTTATGGGATTTTGGTGATGGCACCACTTCCACCAGTGCCAATCCTACACATATTTATGCCAATGCCAATTCGTATAATGTTACCTTAACTGTTACCGGATATGCTGGTTACACCAGTACAAGCAGCCAGCTAGTTAATACTGCGGACATTTCACCTTTACGCCCCATTTTGTCGGTTTCTACTTCGGCATTAAGTGGGTTGAATTATAAAGTAACGCTTGGGCCGTCGGAGGAACAAACATTTACAGTGGGCGGTGCTAATTTGCTCGATAATTTAACGCTAACAGTTACGGGTAATTTTGAATTGAAAAGAGCCGAAGATTTGAGTTACACGCAAAATCCTATTACGCTCACCAAAGATGGTACAGGACTAATTCCTACCACCACCATTTCCGTGCGATTAAAATCGGGATTGGCTATTGGCTCAAACAATGGAAGTATAGCCATTAGTTCTACCGATTTTGCAACCAACACTATCAATCTTTCTGGTGATGTAGCCCCCAATCCACCAACTATTTACGTTGCCAATCTGACTGATTTTAGAACCACTCCAGGTAGCCCATCGGCCGAACAACAATTTATTTTAAATGGACACGATTTAACTACCGCTGTAGTTATTACAGCATCGCCTAATTTTGAAATATCAACTGCCACCGGTGCATTGTTTAGTCCTGTGAGCACTGTAACTATAAATCCAGTAACTGGAAATGTGGCTTTAACGCCTATTTATGTTCGTTTAAAAGCAGGTTTGGCAGTTCAATCGTACTCCGAAATACTTAAAATACGCTCAGGAGGTGCCGATGCCATTGACCTGAAACTAAAAGGAGTAGTTGACACAAGTACAATCATTAAAAATGCAAACAATTCCAATATTAGTATTAAAGCATTAAATGGTACTGAAATTCAAGTTTCAGGGCTAAGTGAAGGTAATTTAGTGACAGTATATGACATTCGCGGAAGCATAATTGCGACTAAAAAAGCA
>CAYXQZ010000447.1:0-1870 GCA_964466415.1 uncultured Paludibacter sp. | reverse complement strand
TGCACAGCAAACAAAACCAAATATCGTATATATAATGACTGACCAACAGAGCTATCAAATGCTTAGTTGTGCTGGCAATGGCAGTTTGAAAACACCGGCTATGGATAAATTGGCCGAAAGAGGGTATCGTTTTAACAAGGCTTATTGTGTAAATCCGGTTTCAGTGCCTTCGCGTTTTGCTTTGCTCACAGGACATTACGGATCCGAAATTGACGTTCGGCATAATCAGGCGGTTCCTGATAAGGAAAAATTGAAACCAATTCTGGAACAAAGTGCTATGGGTAAAGTTTTCAGAGCAGGAGGGTACGAAACACTTTATGGAGGTAAAACCCACCTACCAATGGCTATGCTCCAGGGTTCGGTAAAAATGCGAATGGATGCAAATTATGGTTTCGATTATTTTTGCGAGGACGATGGTATGCTAATGGCTCAACAGAGTGCCGAAATATTAAGCAAACGTAAAAAAGAAGATAAGCCGCTATTGCTTTTTGTATCGTTAATGAATCCGCATGATATAAATTTCTTTTGGCAGGAAAGTATTTTAGCGAGCCCTGAGAAACCAAAAAATCTGACACAACGTGAATGGGAGACTTCTACAGCATTGAATAATGTCCAAAAAAATATGTCAGAGGCTGAATACAAAAAACATATTCCACCTTTTCCAAAAAACTTTGCACCCGTAAACGATGAACCGGCATTGGATGCTTATCAAAAGTTTACCGATAAGGAAAGATTAAATTATTATAGCTGGGCGTATCACCGTCTGACTGAAATGGTTGATGCCGAATTAAATGTTGTGTTAGAAGCGCTGGAGAAATCCGATATAGCCGATAATACAATAATTGTTTTCACTTCCGACCATGGCGATATGAATGGCTCACATCAGTTAATTATGAAAAACCGATTTTATGATGAGTCAGCAAGGGTTCCGTTTATTTTTGCCGGAAAAGGAATAAAACAGGGAGTTGTGGATAGTGAAACACTGGCTTGCAACGGTTTGGATTTAATCCCTACTTTGTGCGATTTAGCTAATATCAAAACTCCTCAGAACTTAACAGGTATCTCGTTGAAACCCAAATTAACCGGCGAAGGAAAGTTACAAAAACGCGACTATCTGTTTATTGAAAATACAGTTGGATATATGGTGATGGATGGCAGGTATAAATATGCCATGTACGATGGCACGGGTAATACTGAGCTACTTACCGATACAAAAAACGATCCGTTGGAAACCATAAACTATGCCTATAAAAAAAGCGCAAAAAAGGAAAAGGCAAGATTGTCGAAGCAATTATCAAACTGGATGCAAGAACGTAATTTGAAATTTGACCCAACCGTTACGCGACTACCCAAAGAAGTGAAAAAGAAATGATAATCAAAATTTTAAAAAAATGAAGACTGTTTTCAACTATAAAAATATAGCACTGGTAGCTCCTCTGTTAAGTTTGTCAGCGTTCTCTCAAACAGCCAGACAGCCAAATGTATTGATTATTATCACAGATGATCAGGGAATAGGCGATTTCGGGTTTATTAATCCCTTGGTTAAAACACCTGTTATCGATAAATTGGCTGGCGAATCGGCTGTGCTGACAAACTTCACAGCTTGCCCTGCCAGTTCACCTTCGCGTGTATCGCTTTACACCGGTCGAAATCACTTGCTTACAGGAGTTTGGGGAGTTCCACCACGCTCCAATGCATTCCCCGATGAGGCTTTTATGCCACAATTTTACAAAGCAGTAGGTTACAAAACTTTTTTGCTCGGGAAGCGCGATTGTACACAGGCAGTTGGTTGCGAACCTTGGGAATATGGTTGGGATAATGGATTTACGGTTGCGGGATACCAACAAAAAGACCCACGCATGGCAACGCG
>CAYXQZ010000446.1:0-1871 GCA_964466415.1 uncultured Paludibacter sp. | reverse complement strand
CCATTTTCATCAATTTATGATTTACAAGTTTGCACAAATAATACTATTCAATTTTACATGGTATTTTTTTGAATATTTACTATTTGTCTGTATCTTTGCACCCCTAAATAAATTTCGACACAAAAAATGAAACAATTTAAACGAACCACCGTAACTTCTGCTTTGCCTTATGCCAATGGACCTGTACATATAGGGCACTTGGCTGGTGTATATATTCCTGCTGATATTTATGTGCGCTACCTACGCTTGAAAGGCGAAGAAGTGCTATTTATTGGAGGTTCCGACGAACATGGTGTGCCTATCACAATCAAAGCAAAAAAAGAAGGTGTTACGCCTCAGGATATTGTGGATCGTTATCATGGAATTATCAAAAAGTCGTTCGAAGATTTTGGTATTACTTTCGATATTTATTCGCGAACCACTTCGGCTACACATCGCGAGGTGGCTTCCGGAATTTTTAAAACCATTTACGACAAAGGCGGTTTTGTTGAAAAAACCAACGAACAATATTTTGACGAAACAGCGCAACAATTCCTTGCCGACCGCTATATTACCGGAAAATGTCCACATTGCGGCAACGAAAATGCTTATGGCGATCAATGCGAAGCCTGTGGAACGTCACTTAGTCCAACCGATTTAATTAACCCAAAATCCGCTATCAGTGGTGCTGCACCAGTTATGCGTGAAACCAAACACTGGTATTTACCTCTTGACCAACACGAAGCATGGTTGCGCCAATGGATACTCGAAGACCACAAAGAATGGAAACCAAACGTGTACGGACAATGCAAAAGTTGGCTCGACATGGGCTTGCAACCTCGCGCCGTAAGTCGCGATTTGGATTGGGGAATACCAGTACCTGTAGAAGGTGCCGAAGGTAAAGTGCTGTATGTGTGGTTCGATGCGCCGATTGGCTATATTTCCAACACCAAAGAATTGCTTCCTGAAACATGGGAGAAATGGTGGAAAGATGATGAAACTCGTTTGCTTCACTTTATCGGCAAAGATAATATCGTGTTCCACTGTATTGTTTTTCCGGCTATGCTCAAGGCCGAAGGCTCGTATATTTTGCCCGATAATGTTCCTGCGAATGAATTCCTGAACCTCGAAGGCGATAAAATTTCCACTTCGCGCAATTGGGCGGTGTGGTTGCATGAATATCTCGAAGAATTCCCTGACAAACAAGATGTATTGCGCTATGTGTTAACCGCTAATGCACCCGAAACTAAGGATAACGATTTTACTTGGAAAGATTTTCAAGCACGCAACAATAATGAATTAGTGGCCATTTTTGGCAATTTTATAAATCGTGCATTGGTGTTAACCCAAAAATATTATGATGGCAAAGTGCCTACGTTAGGCGAACTGACAGACTACGACAAGCAAACACTTGAAGAATTTGTGAACGTGAAAGCGGATGTTGAGAAACTGCTTAATAATTTCCGCTTCCGTGATGCGCAAAAAGAAGCCATGACATTGGCTCGTATTGGCAATAAATATTTGGCTGATACCGAACCTTGGAAAGTGGCTAAGACTGACATGGACAGAGTGGCAACAATTATGCATTTGAGTTTGCAAATTGCTGCAAATTTAGCCATTGCTTTCGAACCATTTTTGCCATTTACATCGGCTAAATTGCGCACCATGCTCAATCTTTCAACTTTCGACTGGAAAGAACTTGGCCGCATTGATTTGCTCAAAGCTGGCGACCAACTAGGAACTCCCGAATTGCTTTTCGAAAAAATTGAAGACGAAACCATTGCTGCACAGGTTCAAAAGTTACAAGATACAAAAATTGCCAACGAAGCAGCTGCTTACAAACCCAATGCTGTAAAAGAAAACGTAGCTTTCGAGGATTTTATGAAAATGGA
>CAYXQZ010000445.1:0-1874 GCA_964466415.1 uncultured Paludibacter sp. | reverse complement strand
TAACATGGTTAACCCGATGTCTTCCGCAACCAAAGGGCCAACTTGTGCTTTTTGACCTTCGTAATTTGGCAAATATTGAATGATTCTTTTTGAAGGTGAGGTTTGCGGAGATTCGTTTATTTCTTCCGGGCTTGTTTTCCCAATGTCTCTTTTTAGTTTGTTAATTCCCGATTGTTCGTCAGGATACATTGTAATCAATCTATCGGGGGCAACTAACAACAATGCTTCAAACTCGTGTAGCTGAACGTATGGAATAAAGTTGGAATGATTGATATCCAGGGCAATTGCAGCCTCCAATGCTGCAATTCTTTGATAATGGTCTGCGATATTTTGTATTTGCGAAGTGTATGGACTTTGTGCATCTTTTGGAAATGCGTATAAATCAATAAAACTGGTGTAAAAAGTATTAGATCTTCCTCTGTCGGATTCAATCCATCTTAACACATCGTTTCTAAACTTATCATACTTTAATAAACCTCCTTTTGCAGGTTTACTATTTCTTCTATCCCAACCTGTTCTTATCTTGCGGGCAGATACAAAAATGCTTAGCGGGGCAAAATGTTTTACCAACACATCATTAACGAAAATCTCTTCAGAACTCCCCTCCACTATAATTTGTAAGTTTTTCACGGGCGGCCTCCTATTATATTTTTCTCCCAAATTTGCCCTGTCGAAAATTCTTCTAAGTAAGCTTGAAGATGTTCAGAATCTGGTCGGTGATACTCAGAATTTCTTCCTTTACGGTCAATAACCACCAAATCTTCCAGTTCAAAATTATTTACCAAACTTATTGATTGAGTTGCAACAAATACCTGACAATGAGATGAAGCTGCTTTTATTAAACCAGCAACAGCATCAATTGCACTTGGATGCAACCCAAGTTCAGGTTCGTCTAAAAATAAAACCGTTGGTAAATCTTTAGGATTTTGAGCCAACAGGCTGATTAATGCAATAGTTCTCAACATCCCGTCAGATGCTTGCCCGGCATTAAAAACTTTAGTTGTACCCTTTTCCTTCCAACATAATAAAATCTGACCAAATTCGGGATAAAGTTCAAAGTCGTCAAAAAATGGCAAAACCAGTCGTACATACTTAATAATTCTTAAGTAGTAGGCTTTTTCTTCATTTTGAAGCCGGTATAAAAAACTGCCTAAGTTTTCCCCATTTTGTTTTAGCCACCTACCATCTGCTTGTGACCATTTCAAACGCATAGGTGCAGTGTCACTGGTATTGTGAAATTGATAAACAATCAATTTTCTGAGCAAATTTAAAATAACCTTAGCTGATTCATTTGTGGTCTCAGGAAGTTTTGCTTCCTCATGACCAACTCCACAGTTAGACCAATCACTTTTACCTTCAAATCTTTTTGCGGAATAACGATATTTTTCCTCTTTAAAAACAAGCTTATCAGGTTTTGCAAACATCAAACTAAATTGATACTCGTTAAACCCTTTGTTTGTTATTAGTTCTATATGGGCATCAATGCTTTTTGTAATATCTGCACCATCATGTAAAATATCATTAGCTCCACCCAAATAAGCGACATGCTCTTGCAGTTTGCCATCTGAGTTCAGCATCCAGCTCAAAAATTTAAAGAAGGAGATAAAATTACTTTTACCAGCTCCATTAGGGCCAATTAGAATATTAAGAGAATGAGGCTCAAACCCTTTTATTGCTTTTATGCTTTTATATCCTTGAATGGAAAAGGATTTTAGCTTTATATCAGACATTTTATGTTATTTTAAAATCATTTCCTTACTTCTCCGGTTCGGCATCAAACTTCTCGATAAAGTCGGTCGAAAGTACCCTGAATTCGGTACGGCGGTTGATGGCATTTGCAATTTGCTGTTGTTCAGGCGTCAGTTTTTTTATAA
>CAYXQZ010000444.1:0-1878 GCA_964466415.1 uncultured Paludibacter sp. | reverse complement strand
ACATTTATTTCTATGAAAAGAACAGGTTTTACTTTTTAATTACATTTGCTGATAACAATACTCCGTTAAAATTTAAGCGGCAATTTTGCCTAAATCCAATAGTTCTTTGAAAATTTTCTGATTTTTTGCAGAGTTCGGGTTAATTGCGAACCTGCAAATAAATTGATCAAGCATCAAAGCGTTGTTAAAGAAGGTTTTATAGTTGGCCATTGAAAAAGGTATTTTGTTGTCTGTCTTAGCTGAGAGCCAATCAAACTTTGCAAGATTGACTGCTGTAAGCGAAGCATTGAAGTGAAAATCCAGTTTATTTTTACTTCTGGCCTGACAATCTGTAAGCCCAGTATGTTGCTTTGCATCGCGATACAAAAACTCAATTTGAAAGCGCGAACGGTAGTAACGTACAATTTGCCTTCCTTGCTGTTGAAGGTCAGTAGAGAAATATAGTTTACGGGCTACTTCGTGTCCATTTTTAGAAAAAACGGCAATAGCAAGTTTGATCTCGATATTGAAAGCTTTAGAGTGTACAACAGCAGTATAGATTGTCAATTCTTCGCCACAGATCTCTTTTTCAAAATAACTTGTATCGGGATCTTTAATGTTGACCCTACCTTCAAACTTTTTTGGTCTTCCCCTTTTGCCAGTTGGTTTTCCGTAATAGTTGTACATCAAAACGCTGTCATCTCTGAGCCGGCTGATGAAGTGTAATTCAGCCCCCAGAACACTATCTACAAAGGGCTTTTTTGAAAAATACGCATCAGCCACTACATAGGCTGAAATTTCTTTGAACGCTTTTGCATTTTGCGAAACTATGCAAGCATAGTGTGAAAGCAAATTGAACTCCTGAGTATTTCTTTCTTCAATTCCCGGAGTTTGCCAGGCTTTCAAGTGAAATGCGGTATTGTTTTCAACATCAACTACTGCAAATCCACAAATGTCGAGACCAAACTTTGCAGCTTTGTCACAACCAGACCAGAATTTGCCTCTTCCGTAGGTTTGCTTACCTGATTTGGGAATGTAGCAAGGGTCAAGTGCCACAATGCAATCTTTGCTCACGATTCTTTCAGTCAAATTCTTGTTGAACGATAAAAAATCAAACTCTTGTTCGAAATGAATTCGATGGGTTTGCTCACAATACGGACTATAACGCTCGAGTTGCATAAAATTAATCCTACCTTTGATGCTTAAAAAATGCCAAAGAACGCTGACAATGAAATCTTTCCGGGCTTTGCAAAGGCCGGAAAAAACATTCATTCTTAATATATTGATAATTAGACACTTAATATTTTGGTTAACCTTGGGAGTCATACTTAGATTATTGGTGAAAATAATCGTCTAAGATACTGATTCCCAATGGTTTAACCTAATTTATTTTCGTTTATTTTACTGATAATCAACTATTTATATCTTTTCTTAACAGAGTATTGTTAATATATATCCATGAAAAATCCGGTCTTTCAAAGTGATTTGCTCTTAATAACAGATGCAACTATTTTTGTGTTATATAATATTTTATTTATAAAAACAAAATGCGTTTTTTAATGTTTCTATTAAAACCTGTTGAATTATGAAATCTGCTCTCGTATTTTTTTTTAGTTTTTTCTGGATTTTCGCTTTCGCCGATAAATCTCCAAACTCTAACGGAAGAGATGTCCTAAAAAATGAACAATTAAATTCGTCCCTCGTTATTTTATCAGCATCAGGCGATAAATCATCTTCCCAAGTATTAGAACAATTTACTATTTCAGGAACCTGCTACCATGCAGGAAGTACACTGATTCCTTTTGCCGGCGTAACTGTAACTTTTACCGGTTATGGAACGGTAGTTACCAATGCTCAGGGGCAATACTCCAAACTGGTTGATAAATCCTGGACAGGTAC
>CAYXQZ010000443.1:0-1884 GCA_964466415.1 uncultured Paludibacter sp. | reverse complement strand
CCCGAACCGAAAATTTCAAAACAACTTACCAAATTACGGGAAGAAGGCAAAATCAAAAAAATTGCAGCCCGTATTTATACAACCAATTTTGTTGAATCAGCTGAAGATATAATAAAGCGAAACCTCTTTATTATTTTGGGTAAACTTTATCCGGGAGCAATATTAAGTCATCGGTCAGCCTTTGAATTTCAACCTACTAAAGCTGGTCAAATATATTTAACCTACAGCTATACAAAAAATATAAAACTTCCGGGTGTGACACTTTGTTTTTTGGAGGGAGGCAAACCTATTGACGGTGATAATGCTATCTCAGGTGAATTATACGTTTCACAAAAATCAAGGGCATTTTTGGAAAACTTACAAGCAACTAAGAAAGTGGGTTCTACTACCAAATGTTTGACTTTGCCGGAACTCGAAGAAAAATTGGAGCAAATCATTCGGGTAAATGGAGATGTCGAAATAAACAAGCTTAGAGACAATGCAAAGGTAATAGCGGAAAAACTCAATATGCAAAAAGAGTTTGAACAGCTGAATAAAATGATAAGTGCATTGCTTTCAACTCATACTTCAAAAATTCTTTCATCGCCCATTGCTATTGCACGGGCTTTTGGTTTTCCTTATGACCCAATCAGAATGAATTTGTTTAAAACTGTTTTTCAGGAATTACAGCAACTGGAGTTTAAAAACCGACCAGAAACAAACACTTCCCCGAAGTCATTCCGTAATTTTGCTTTCTTTGAAAGTTATTTTTCCAATTATATAGAAGGTACAGTATTTGAAATAGATGAAGCCAAACAAATTATTGAAACGAACAAACCGTTAGCAGCTAGAAATCAAGATAGTCACGATGTGTTAGGCACTTATCAGCTTGTTTCAAACCGACAAGAAATGTCGGTCACGCCACAAACACCGGATGAGTTTTTACAAATACTGTCTTATCGACATAAAATTTTACTCAGTGCCCGAGAGGATAAAAATCCAGGGCAATTCAAAGACAAGAACAACTTTGCAGGAAGCACATCTTTTGTTGATTTTAATCTGGTAAAAGGCACATTAATTCAGGCTTTTAATTACTATAAGGTATTGGAGCACCCATTTTCAAAAGCATCTTACATGATGTTTATTTTGAGTGAAGTTCATCCATTTTTAGATGGAAATGGAAGACTCGCAAGGATTATGATGAATGCAGAGCTGGTAAAAGGAGGGCAATCAAAAATCATCATTCCAACAGTTTTCAGAGATGATTACATTGGAACACTAAAGAAACTAACAAAACAAGGCGATTGTGTTCCATACATTCGTATGTTACAAAGAGCACACGAATTTAGTGCTACCATCTATGGAGATGACATTAACGAAATGCAAGAATTTCTGACACAATGCAACGCCTTTTTGGAACATACTGAAGGACTGCTAAAAATCATTCCAAAATAGAAATTACATGCTTGCGGTCAAAGTCTGTTGAAAATCCTTACTAGTAAGGCTTTCAGAAGAAATACACCGCAACCAACGGGTATTTTTAAAAACGTCGTGCAGGAAGCGGTCAGGTTTCACCTGAAAGTTAATTACGGGTAGCTCCGCAGGGCAAACATCGGCAGGCAAAAATCCTCACCCCTCGTACCTCTGGGTTTGCACAGTCTTTTTGCATGCCTCCGCGCAATCAACGCAAAACACAATGCTAAGTTACATAACAATGGCATTATAAGCGTTTTTCACCCTGACGGGCAAGGGATAAGCCTGAAAAAGCTTATAATCTAATTATGTAAAATAGCCGCACAAGAGCAACCCATTGCCCCGCTTCGCTGCCCGAATACCCAATCGCCCGAATGGGCAGAGCGGAAAGTAATTACACCTAATCGGTGCGTTGTTCAGGCGTACCGCCAA
>CAYXQZ010000442.1:0-1893 GCA_964466415.1 uncultured Paludibacter sp. | reverse complement strand
TTTAGTAATAATGAATCAATCAATTGTATTTTTAACTGGTGCAAGTGCCGGAATAGGCAAGGCCACCGCTGAGCTTTTAATGAAAAACGGCGTAATTGTTTATGGCGCTTCACGCAGCGGAGGACTGGCACAAAAAGATGAACTATCCAAAGGCGAAATTATTTCCGTAAAAATGGATGTAAACAACGAAGTAGAAATTCAACTGATTGTAAAACAAATAATTGACACACACGGCAAGTTAGATGCCGTAATAGCCAATGCCGGAAATGGTATAGCAGGAGCCATTGAAGAAACTAGTATCGACGAAGTGCGTTATCAGTTCGAAACCAATTTTTTTGGCACCGTAAAAACCATCCAAGCCTGCATTCCAATTTTCCGAAAACAAGGATACGGAAAAATTATCACTGTTTCGTCGCTAGCTGGTGTTATTCCCATCCCATTCCAAACATTTTACTCATCGGTAAAAGCAGCACTTATGCTGTTTATGAACGGATTATCAATGGAACTTAAACCATTCGGCATTCAGTGCTGTACCATAATGCCAGGCGATACTAAAACAGATTTCACCGCAACACGTAAATATACCATTAATTCGCAAAACGAAAAATCGCCTTACTACCAAACCATGAAACACTCGGTGGGTCGTATGGAACGCGACGAACAAAACGGCATGACGGCCCTATCGGTAGCACGCCCCATTGTACGTCAAATTTTGAATAAACGCATGCATACTTTTTACGTTACAGGTATTTTAAACCAATTTTACTACCACTTATTCAATGTGTTACCTACCAACGTAAGGCTTTGGATAATTGCCAGAATCTATGGATAATTAACATATTTTTATTGTAGCATAAATGTAATTATTACATTTATACACTAATCGTCAAATAATTTATTATATTTGGCGATTCGTTTGTTTAAAATTTGTCAATTTCGCATCTTATATGTATACATAAAAGCGGCACATAAGCCAAGAAAACACTCCCAAATGAATTAAAATAGCCATCTTTTAAAAAATATAAAAATGAATGATTCAGACAAAACAAAAGCGCAACTAATTACAGAGTTAGAAGAATTGCAGCAAAAGTTTGATTCCCTAAAAGCTATTTCAGATAAAGATAAGATTGAACGCTCAGCTGTAGAAAAAACCCTGCAAACGAGCGAAGAGCGATTCCAGCTACTTTTTAATAAAGCTCCGCTTGGTTATCAATCCTTAGATATTAACGGTTATTTTATTGAAGTAAACCAACAATGGTTGGATACGCTTGGTTATGAGCGCGAAGATGTAATAGGTAAATGGTTTGGCGATTTCCTCACACCCATGTATCAAAATGGTTTCCGCGAGCGTTTCCCCATTTTTAAAGCACAAGGGCATATTCACAGCGAGTTTGAAATGGTTCATAAAAATGGATCTATCTTATTTATTGCTTTCGATGGCAGGATTGGGAATGATGTTGATGGCAACTTTAAGCAAACGCATTGTATTTTGCAAGATATTACCGAAAGCAAACTCGCCAAAGAAGCACTTTTGGAAAGTGAAGAACGCTTCAAAGTCTTATTCGAAGATGCCCCCGATGCCATTATTTTGGGCGATTTGGACACCGAAAAAATTGTTGATGCTAATAAAGAAGCGCTCCAGCTGTTTAAATGCGAAAAACATCAACTTATTGGAATGCCGCATAAAGATATGCATCCACGTTCAAACGATGATAACCACCATGAATCATTTGTCGATCACTTAGTTAAATCGGATATTGATGATTCGAAATCAATTTTTGAGAGTTCGATCATTGCATCAGATGGTGCTATTATTCCGGTTGACATAATGTCGCAAATTGTTAGAATTGGTGACAAAGATCTGTATTTAGGCACTTTACGAGACATTACCGA
>CAYXQZ010000441.1:0-1911 GCA_964466415.1 uncultured Paludibacter sp. | reverse complement strand
AAATAATTATGCAAACAATAAATCCAACATTAGTTCCATTTAAAACACTTTACACCGGCGATAAAATTCCAGTTATTGGTTTAGGAACATTCGGCTCGGACAATTACGATGCCGAAACCATTGCACAAGCAGTGAAAACAGCTATTAAAATGGGCTATCGTCATATCGACTGCGCCTCGGTTTATGGCAATGAAAAAGAGATTGGCGAAGCTTTGCAGGAAGTTTTTGCCGAAGGAATTGTAACTCGTGAAGAACTTTGGATTACGTCTAAAGTTTGGAACGACAAGCACAAACAAGTCGTAGAGTCGTGCAAACAAACATTAGCCGATTTACAACTTAATTATCTTGATTTGTATCTTGTTCACTGGCCTTTCCCAAACTTTCATCCACCAAAATGCGATGTAACAATGCGTCAGAAAGATGCTGTGCCCTATATTCATGCGGAGTATATGAAAACATGGGCGCAAATGGAAAGCTTAGTTGAAGCAGGTTTGGTGCGTAATATCGGAACTTCAAACGTGACTATTCCTAAAATGAAATTGATTTTGCGTGATAGCAAAATTATACCCGTATTGAACGAAATGGAAATTCACCCACATTTCCAACAACCAGAATTGTATCAGTTTATGAAAGAAAATGGTGTAGAGGTAATTGGTTATAGCCCTATTGGTTCTCCTGGTCGCCCAGAGCGTGATAAAACACCCGAAGATACAGTTGATATGGAAGACCCAATCATCGTTGCTATTGCCGAACGATTAGGTGTTCATCCAGCAGTTGTTTGTCTGAAATGGGCGGTGCAACGTGGTCAGATAACCATTCCATTTTCGGTGAAAACTGACAAAATGTTCAACAACCTAAAAGGAATTACCGAAGGTCCGTTAACAGAAGAAGAAATGGTAGCTGTGTCCAAAATAGACAAACAATGTCGTCTCATCAAAGGTCAGGTTTTCTTGTGGGAAAGTGCAAAAGGCTGGGAAGATCTTTGGGATTTGAATGGGGAAATTACCATGTAAATATTCTCAAAAAAAAACGGTTTTGCATATGGAAAATACTTCAATTGCAAAACCGCCTTTTATATAAAAACTAATCATTAAATCTATAAAAAATCGTGTCGAAACATAAACCAACAACCAAGGAAAACTTGATTTCTTTTATTCTTATTTCGTCACTCTTTTTCCTCTGGGGAAGTGCCCATGGCATGTTGGATGTACTAAATGCACATTTTCAAGCAGTTTAAAAAAATTCAAAAGCCGAATCTTATTAATTCAGTATTCGGTATATATGGCCTATTTTTCTAAAGCACTACCTGCAGGTTATTTTATGCGCCGCTTTGGTTATAAAAAAGGTATAATCGCAGGCTTATTGCATTTCTCAATAGGCTCCTTTATAATAGTTCCTGCCTCTATCAATGCATCTTTTTATTTATTCCTAATTGTCTTATTTATTCTTGGTTGTGGTTTAGCAACACTCGAAACTACTGCCAATCCATACACTTCAAAATTAGGCGACAAAGAGACAGCTATTTTGCTAAAATTGATTCAAATTGTTTAACTATTACCGAGAATTCCTTGTTGTTTAAAGGCTATGTGATAAATCCCTATAACGATTGACCAATGGAAGATGGTAGTATTATGGGACCATTTTACGAGATTGAAACTTCATCGGCGGCTGCCAATTTAGAACCAAGAGAATCGCTTCTGCATACGCATACTACAATGCATTTTAAATGAGACTTTGAGCATTTAAACGCTATTTCCCTTAATGTTTTAGGTGTTGATTTGAATATTGACAAATCTTAGTTCATTATATACTATTGTTTAGCTTAAATAACAAAATTGTAAAACTTTAAAATACTCAAATCTACTTCGTAGCTCTGTCATTTTTGTATTTAAAATTGAGATTATGTGTTGT
>CAYXQZ010000440.1:0-1912 GCA_964466415.1 uncultured Paludibacter sp. | reverse complement strand
TTCGCTGGCCTAATCAAATTCGGGCTGGTAAAACTTCATCAGTTGTAAATACCACCATCGATATTTTCCCAACACTGGCTGCTGTTACAGGAGCCATACTTCCTGATGTGGAATTAGACGGGAGAAATGCTATTGATATATGGAAAGGGAAGAAACATGCTAAAACAACGCAGGAGTATTTTTTCTATGTGTACGACGCACAGGCCGTACGATGGGGTGATTGGAAATATCATAAAAACCAACGATTTACAACAACCAAACCCGTTAAAAAGATAAATTCTCCGGCTTTGTTCAATCTTAAAGAGGATATTGGAGAAACAACTAATGTGATTGAACAGTATCCGGAAATTGCAGCTCGTTTGGCAGCTGCACTCGACAAACATCTTGTAAGCATCAGGAAAAAGGCTGAATAGAAAATCAGGAGAAGTTGTTCATTTAAACAAAAGCAAGTAAACATGCAAATGCTTAATAACGAGATTGATATAGTCTTTAAATAAGAAGGTGACATACGGAAATAAAAATTATTTTGATATGAAAAGAGGAGTTTTAGCAATAATAACTGTATTGCAGTTTTTAAATTTTACATCAGTTAATTCCCAAAATCCGATTTGTCCTCCGGGACTGAATATAGCTGACCCAACTGCCAGGGTTTGGAAGGATGGTCGTTTGTATGTATACGGGTCGCGTGACGAAAGTTTGAATTATTATTGCTCCTATGATTATTGGGTTTTGTCAACATCCGACCTGCTAAACTGGAAATACACGCCGAATGTATTTGCATCGAAAGGCGAAAATGATCAGATTCCATGGAACGATCTGGCGCTCTATGCTCCTGATGCAATGTATAAAAACGGCAAGTACTACTTATATTATTGTCAGGAAAAAGGCAGAGAGGGAGTTGCTACAAGCACATCGCCTACCGGACCTTTTACCAATGTAAAAGAGATTTATCTGAAAAAGAAAAATCAGGTCGATCCCACAGTTTTTATTGATGATGATGGACAGGCTTATTATTTATGGGGTCAGTTTCAGGCAAAAATTGCAAAACTTAAGCCTGATATGATGGAGATTGACACCACTACGATTATTGATAATCTGATAACTGAAAAAGAACACTTCTTTCACGAAGGTGTATTTATGATAAAACGCAATGGAATATACTATTTGGTTTATGCTGATATGAGTCGCAAAGGAATGCCAACCTGTATAGGCTACGCAACTTCAAATTCTCCACTTGGACCCTATAAATACGGTGGTGTGATTGTGGATAATGATGGATGTGATCCTGTAAATTGGAATAATCATGGTTCTATCGTTGAATTCAAAGGTCAATGGTATGTTTTTTATCACCGTACGACCAATGGCGTCATTAATTCACGAAAAGCTTGTATCGAACCGATTTTTTTCAATGCGGATGGTAGCATTAATGAAGTGGAAATGACATCGCAGGGAGCAGGAAAGCCATTGGATGCATTTTCGAAAATTGAAGCAGAGCGGGCTTGTCTGGTGTTTGGAAATGCCCGGATTGAGTACCTGAGTTTTGACCAAACGAATCCTGTTAATCCTTCGAATAACGACCAGCTTGGCAAAATAAAAAATAAAGATTGGGCAGCTTATAAATACATTGATTTTGGTGCGGGTGCTAAGTCAGTTACTGTTTGCGTAGCGCCAGGAGCAAAACCAGCTAAAATCAGGTTTAGACTGGATAATGTGTGGGGAACATCTGTTGGCTTACTGCAAATACCCGGGGGTGGTGATGGGAAAAACTTTTGTGTGTTCACTACGGATATTAAATTAACTAAGGGAATTCATGCACTCTATCTTGACTTTTCTGTAGACGAAAGTGATTTGTTAAATATTGACTGGTTAGAATTTAAAAAGACAGATTAAGGGTTATAAGTAAGCAACTTTA
>CAYXQZ010000439.1:0-1918 GCA_964466415.1 uncultured Paludibacter sp. | reverse complement strand
ACCATGGTGGCTTTTTCCATCGATTGTACGGGCACATATTCGAAGCGTCCGTGGAAATTATGACCACCGGCAAAAATGTTAGGGCAGGGGAGACCCATATACGAAAGTCGTGATCCATCAGTGCCGCCACGTATGGGTTTTACATTGGGTTTAACGCCCACTGCTTCCATGGCCTCGAAAGCCAAATCCACAATGTGCATCACAGGTTCTACTTTTTCGCGCATGTTGTAGTATTGGTCGCGCATTTCGAGCGTGGCTGTGCCTTCGCCAAATTCAGAGTTGATTTTATTCACAATATGTTGAACTTCTTTTTTGCGTCGCTCAAAACGGTCGCGGTCGTGGTCGCGGATAATATAGGTCAGGCTCGATTTCTCAACCGTTCCTTCCATGCCTACCAAATGATAAAATCCTTCGTATTTTTCGGTATGCTCGGGTGTTTCGTGGCGCGGAAGCATAGATGCAAACTGATGCGCTACACGCATAGAATTTAGCATTTTATGTCGGGCATATCCTGGATGAACATTTACACCTTGAAACGAAATTTTGGCACTTGCGGCATTGAAATTTTCAAATTCTAATTCGCCAATTTCGCCACCATCCATGGTGTAAGCCCATTCGGCCCCAAACTTGGCTACATCAAAGTGGTCGGCACCTTGTCCTATTTCTTCGTCGGGCGTAAATCCAATGCGTATTTTTCCATGTTTAATTTCGGGATGCGCCATCAAATATTCCATAGCAGTCACTATTTCGGCCAACCCAGCTTTGTCGTCGGCTCCAAGGAGTGTTGTGCCATCTGTAACAATTATATCTTGCCCTTTGTATTGCAAAATCTCAGGATATTTTTCAGTTTCGAAAACAATTAGCTTTTCGTCGTTTAGCAAAATATCTTCGCCATCATAATTGCTTATAATGCGTGCTTTTATATTTTTAGCTGTCATATCCGGACTGGTATCGATATGCGAAATAAAGCCAATTGTGGGTATGTCTTTGTCGATATTAGCAGGCAAAGTAGCCATAATATAGCCATTGTTGTCTAAATCAACCTCTTGTAATCCAATTGATTTAAGTTCTTCAGCCAAGTGCTGAGCAAATATCATTTGACCTGGTGTGCTCGGAGTCATTTTTGTGTTATCGTCGGATGTAGTTGTGAAACTTACATATTTCAGAAATCGGTCGGTAATATTCATATTTTTTTTTGTTTTTATTAGAGTTTATATTAGTTAGACACTTATTGAATAATATTTTGTTGAACGCAAAGAACACAAAGTTGCTAAGCCGCTAATGGAACAATCCGAGAATCGGATGAAAAACTTTTAAGTTTTTCACTTTGCGTACTTTGCGAATATTTGATGATATAATAATTGGCATATATAAACTTTGCGTTCTTTGCGTTTATCTGTATATTTTAAAGAAATGCACTAACTTATATAATGGCTATTTACTATAAGGTAATCGGTGCAAATTTAGTTTATTTTCTGTATGAAGTTACAGAAATATGAAAATTTTGTTGGTTTAATTTATCAGGGCACTATCATTTGGATGGCCTGCGGCAAAATGCTAATAGTAAAAGGTGAAGAGCCATTTACTATGATGCCGTCGGCTTCCAGAAGTGCTTTTTTATCGCACTGTATGTATAAATCGGTGGTTTGAAACGAGTCGATAAGCGAATGTTCCAATAACTTACCACGAAACAAAAATCCCAATGCACCGATAATTTTAAGGAAAGTAGGCTTGCGGGCTATCATAACATCAAGTAGTCCATCGTAGGGCAGCGCATTGGGTGTTTGCTTCAATCCACCTCCACTATAGCAACCGTTGGCAATATTCATGGTAAACATGTTCTCACTAATTGTTTTATTATTGGCTTGTATACGTACTTTATGTGCTTTGTAACTAAAAACGGCAAGCAATAACGAAA
>CAYXQZ010000438.1:0-1923 GCA_964466415.1 uncultured Paludibacter sp. | reverse complement strand
AGGCTACCAACTTATTCCTATTGTATGCCGATAAAAAACTAAACGGTCAGGACCCTGAGTTTTTCAATAGTGGTGGCGTATCAACGCCTATGCCAAGGCAATTTACGCTGACGTTGAGGATGGGAATTTAAAAGCCCCCCAACCCCCAAAGGGGGAGTAGAGAAAAAGAAATTAAAATGAAATAAAATATTGCCCCAAGCCCCTAAAGGGGATGTAAATAAGTACCGAATGGTCTTTCTTTAAGCCCTTTAGGGGTTTGGGGTGGTTTGTTTATTAATAGTAAATAATTGAATTATGAACAAAACTAAATATTCAAAATCAAACGTAATTCACATCCCCCTTCAGGGGGCTTGGGGGCTTCTTTTTTTATTATTCCTGTCTTCATGCAGCGACTTTTTAAGTACTTTGCCCGATAATCGGACACAGATTGATACAAAAAAGAAAATTGCTCAATTGCTTGTTTCGGCTTATCCGTCGGCTAATTATGCGCATATTGCCGAGTTAAGTTCCGATAATTTTGTGGATAATAATGCGCCGAATGCAGAAGGCGATTATTTTGATTTGGCAAGTTTCAGTCGGCTCGACGACCAGCTTTTTGCATGGGAACCAGCCACCGCTTCCACACAGCAGGACAGTCCATCGTACTTGTGGTCAACTTGTTATTCAGCAATTGCTGCCGCCAATCATGCGTTGGCAGCAATCGACGAATTGGAAAAATCGGATAAAACCATCGACTTGAAAGCGCAGCGTGGTGAAGCATTGCTGTGCCGAGCGTACAGTCATTTTGTGTTGGTCAATATTTTTTCGCAAGCTTACAAGGACGAAACTGCGAGCGCGATTGATTTGGGAATTCCGTACAGCACCGTTCCCGAAACCGTTGTACACGGAAATTACACGCGCGAAACGGTTGCTTCGGTATATGCAAAGATAGAAGCCGACATCGAAGCTGGTTACAGTTTACTATCGGATGCCAATTATTCAGTACCGAAGCAACATTTTACCCAAAAAGCTGCCGCCGCTTTTGCTGCGCGATTTTACCTTTACAAACGCAATTATGTGAAAGTGGTGGAATATGCCGATGTAGTTTTAACAGCTACACCTGCTGCCATGATGCGTGATTGGACACCGAGTTATAATAATATTCTATCCATTGGGTATAGTTATGTTGAACAGCAGTTAAACTGTAACCTGTTAATTGTCAATACAAAATCGTTATTTTTCAGAATATTTGGAACACGCTACGGACACAATGGCGATGCGATGATTGCTACTACCTATGGTCCAGGTCCAACTTGGAACGACCGCTTGCCTTGCTACGAAGGAAAACTCTACATACGTGGACAGCAGGATTATGGCGTATTTTTCCCAAAATGCATGGAAATGTTTGAATATACTGATAAAATTGCCGGTATTGGGTTTGCACATGTTGTCCGTGCTGAATTTACAGCCGAAGAAACCTTGCTTTGCCGTGCCGAAGCCTTGGTTTATTTAAACCGAACTGCCGATGCTGTTGCCGATTTGCAAGCCTGGAATAAATCGCGTTTAGCACCTGTTGAATTGACCGAAGAAATAATTCGGAATTACTATGTGCCATCCAATAAGCTATATGTCAATACGTTGAATACGACTAAAATGAGTTCGGCATTTGTCGTTACACCGGCAAAAGAGCCTTTTATTCAATGCGTTTTACATTTCCGACGCATCGAAACTATTTTTGATGGTTATCGTTGGTTCGATTTAAAACGTTATGGCATTGAAATAAAACATGCCATTGGTCGAATTCGCACCGAAACACTTACTTTCGACGACCCACGACGTGCTATTCAGCTCCCACAAGAAGTAATTAGTGCAGGTATGGAACCTAATCCGGTGCCGGCTGATGCAACAAAAGATAACACCATCACAAAACTCGTTGAAAAATAA
>CAYXQZ010000437.1:0-1924 GCA_964466415.1 uncultured Paludibacter sp. | reverse complement strand
CAAAAAAACGAAGTAAAATTATGAATATATTAATAACCGGCAGTAATGGCCAATTAGGAAATGAAATACGTGTAGCTTCGGCTCAATATCCGAAATTTAACTATATTTTTACGGATGTAGCTGAATTGGATATTTGCGATAAAGCAGCGCTCGAATCTTTTGTGCAGGCAAATGCCGTTAATGCCATTGTAAATTGTGCAGCATATACCGCTGTTGATAAAGCCGAAGACGATGTGGACTTGTGTTATAAAATAAACCGCGATGCCGTTCGGAATATTGCCGAAGTAGCTGCGGCTCACAATTTAAAAGTAATACACATTTCGACCGATTATGTGTTTGATGGTACAAGTCACGTTCCACTTACCGAAGATATGTCAACTTCTGCTTTGGGAGTTTATGGAAAGTCGAAATTAGCAGGTGAACAAGAATTACTGACTTTTTGTCCAATTTCAGTTATTATTCGCACATCATGGTTATATTCGTCGTTTGGTGGCAATTTTGTGAAAACAATGATAAAGTTAGGCACTGAACGCGATGCATTAAATGTGATTTTCGACCAAGTAGGAACACCAACTTATGCAGCCGATTTGGCTGACGCAATTTTGCAAGTGTTAAGTGCTGCAAGTTTTGTTTCTGGCATTTATCATTACTCCAACGAAGGTGTTTGCAGTTGGTACGATTTTACCAAACGGATACATAAATTGGCCGGCGTAACTTGCCATGTAAAACCCATCGAAACAAAAGATTATCCCACCCGCACGCCCCGCCCTCATTATAGCGTACTCAATAAATTCCAAATTAAATCCACTTATGGCATCGAAATTCCATACTGGGAAGACAGTTTGGAGAGATGTATCAATTTATTGAAAGAACAAAAATAGCCATTGTAAGCAGGTTTAAACTAAGTAGAATGTCGGATATAATTTGTCCGGCATTTTTTTATTAAAACTTCTATGTCTAAACGAATGTTTTTGATTTTTACAAATAAAGATTATCTTTGGAATCTTTAAAACGAATAAAATTGAAAACGAATGGATAAAAAGGATAAATTAAACTACTACAAATGGAGTTTTGGTGATAGATACGATGGTTGGCGTGTTCGTAAAGTCGATGCTGTATTTTCGGTAATTCCATATTTTCTGCGTACGCGAATGGATGCGCAAAATTATTTTGAGGAACGAGTGCCGATTGATGATATCGAAGCTTTTATTAAAGAGCATAAAGAAGATATACCCGATTTGTCGATAATGCATGTGGTAATGGCAGCATTGGTACGTTTGTATTCACAGCGTCCACATTTAAATCGTTTTGTGATGTGGAATAAAATTTTTGCCCGTAATCATGTCAGTTTTTCCATTGCCGTAAAGCGTTCTCTTTCCGACAATGGTGAGGAAACACTAATTAAACCTTACTTTCAGCCTACTGATACACTTCAAGATATAGTTAATCGTACTCGTTTGGAGCAAGAGAATAACCAAAAAGTAGGACAACAGAACTCATCGGATACAATCTCCAAAATTCTGGGTATGCTTCCTGATTTAGCTTTACGCATTGTAGTTTGGATGTTACTTTGGCTCGATAAGGTAGGATTGTTACCAAAATTTATCGAAAAGGCTAGTCCATGGCATTGCAGTGTTTTTCTGACAAATATAGGTTCAATAGGTGTAGAATCTATCTATCATCATCTGTACGAATTTGGCACATGCAGTATGTTTGTAGCAATGGGTAAAAAATCTCGTAGACATAATTTGGATAAACATGGCGAATTGGCGGTAACTAAAAGCATCTTACTGAAATTTGTAATGGACGAACGTATTTGCGACGGTTTTTATTATGCTTCATCAATGCGTATGCTCAATAAAATTCTATCAAACCCGGCAGCATTACTTTTGCCTCCCGAAAAAGTAGTAGTGGACGAAGGAGT
>CAYXQZ010000436.1:0-1926 GCA_964466415.1 uncultured Paludibacter sp. | reverse complement strand
GCAAACCATAACCCAAACTAAATGTTTGATTATCGGTAGCTTGCCATTGTAGCCCGAGGCGTGGTTCCAATGCACTTTCGGTATTCAAATCGTAAAGTTGATAATGCAATCCTGAATTGAGTGTCAATACATCGGTAAATTTATGTTGCCAGTTTACATGCGCTTTGTACAAAGTGGAAGGTTCATTGTCCACATCGGTGAGTTTAACACGGTATCCAGCAGTTTTTATCCATGCCGAATCGTTGAACGTTGTTATAAACCGATTGGCCGAAAAACCTGCTGTCATATTATTACGGGCACTAAACTTATGTTTTAGCTGAATAGATGCAGTCATTTTATCTTCGTTCAATTTGCCGGCATAGTTTTCAAAAAATCTTTCGTTGGCATAGTCAATTGTATCGTTTTGCGTAGTTGAACTTGAGTTTTGGTACGAAAGCGAGGTCTTGAGTTTTGTTTTTTCGCTCAGCATCAGCGTGTGCGTCAACAAACTAACATTCAATCCGGCGCCAAAATCGGTGGCATAACCTATCTGATTGTGCGAAGTAGTTTCGTCGATATTAAAATTGCGCCCCATGCTGATAAAACTTTTACCATAAAGCCCTACAAACTTAAAACGTCCAATTTTGGAAGTTGGCAAATCAACAATGACCGATAAATCCTGATATTCGGGAATCGCTGTTCCTGTTCCCATATCCATGCCCATTTTGCTTACTAAATCCATGGTGGAATAACGATAATCCACAATAAATGAACCATTCCGAATGAATTTCCCCAACTTAATAGGTCCTTCGATGGCGGCTTCGAAACCATTAAAACCTACCTGACCGGTAAATTCGTATTTTTCTTTGTTACCGTTTCGCAAATTCAAATCGAAAACGCCCGACATGGCATTTCCATATTCGGCTGGAAAAGCACTAGTCATAAAGTCGGAATTTGCCAACAAATTGTTGTTTAGCATACTTACTGGTCCTCCGGTGGATCCTTGAGAACCAAAGTGATTTGGGTTGGGTACGTCCACACCTTCGATGCGCCAAAGCAGACCCATAGGCGAGTTGCCACGAATAACAATATCGTTGCGGGCATCATTTCCTACTACAACTCCGGCAAAGTTTGCCACCATACGTGCAGGGTCGCCTAAGCTACCAGCAAAACGTTCGGTTTCTTCTACACTAAACGATCGGGTGCTGATTAATGCCATTTCGTTGAGCGGTTTTACTTTCGAATGACTTGCTTTTACTACCACATCGCCAAGAGTAGTAACTTTTTCTTCGAGTTTAAAATTAAGTGTTGTTTCTTTTCCCGAAATGACCATCACGTTCGAAAAACTTTGTGATTTATAACCCAGAATGGATGCCGAAAACGACCAACGGCCTGGTTGGATGTTTTTGATTTCAAATTCGCCATTTACATCGGTGGTTGTACCAATAAGCGGATTCGATTCCGAAATTACCACATTGGCACCAATCACCGGACTGCTAGTAAATGCATCTACCACTGTACCACGAATGGTTTGTCCGTTGTTTTGGGAAAAAATGTTGAGTGTACTTAATACAATTACCATTAAAACTATTACTTTTCGTTTCATAAAAATATCTTTTTATTGATTTTACTGAAACAAAAGTACAATCGATTGCTTTTCACAAAAAATAAATAGTTCCGAACAGCGATTTTCGGCTACTGAATGAAAAAACGAGCAGATGGAATTAATCTGATATTACACGTACATACCAACATGTAGGTATTTTGCATTTTGAAATCAACATTCACTAAACCGAAACAGCACTTTTTGCGTTATGCCTTAATATCTCTAATAAAGTTCGATTTATCAAACTAATGTAAAACTATCAAAGAATTAAGAAAACAATTATTACTCAATGAAAATCAGAATTATATTTTTTGCTGCTTTGCTAAGCAGTATCAACCTTT
>CAYXQZ010000435.1:0-1931 GCA_964466415.1 uncultured Paludibacter sp. | reverse complement strand
CATCCCATTCATAATATTTTGCACTTATTCCCTGATCTGCAGTTAAGGCTGATGCAATATAAGTAGTTGCATCGGCACCAAGCTTTTCGAGTTTATTGTTTGCATTGAGTCCATCTTCTACCCACGCAGTTTTTGCTACCGGATATAGATCAAATGTATGTGCTTCTTTCAAATCAACATACATGCGGAGTTTAATATTTTCTACAAATACTGAAAGTCCGCTAATGTCGAAACGTAAAAAAACCTCACGACGAAACTGCGAACCTGCTAATGAATGGTAAGTATATACAAATTGTTCCAAGCCTCTGATCTCGTCACCAGTTCCGGATGTACTTCTGTAAACGTAAGTATCATCAAATGATTTTAACTCTTGAGTTTGTTGACCAAAAAGAGTTTGTATTGATACAACTAGCAATAAGCCGAAAAATAAAGTAATTTTTTTCATATTTATTATTATACTTGAAAAAACTCCTTCCACGCTTGTCATTCAACAAAATGGAAGGAGCAATTTTATCATGATTAAATCTATATTAATTTATAATCACTTTCTGAATACCGGAATTTGATTTTAAAATATAAATTCCCTTACGAAGCGAAAGAATTGTACTTTCGTTCTTCATTTTAACCATTAGAGTTAGTTTATACGAGTTGACTTCTTTACAAAAGTAATTTTATTTTTGATATTGGAATGTAAGAATCATGCATATTTATTGAAATTGCATACATATCTCATTTGTTATTGTGCTTTTATCTGTTTAAAAATCAAATAATAAACCACAAAAAATGGATGAGCCATTACTATGACTCATCCATAAAATAAACAACAGACCATGAATATACAGTATGACTAATTAATTCTAATCTTTAATTATTTTCATGACAGTTTTAGCATTTGTTCCTGAAATTTGTAAAAAGTATAGGCCTTTTTTTAAATCAAGTCCTGATTCGTTTTTGCCATCTCAGTATAGTGAATGTCTTCCTGCATTTTTACTAAAACTCAATAATTAGAGTCAACTAATAAGCGTGTTTATTTCCTTAGTTGCATAAACACAAATTACCCCAGTTTTTTATCAAATGGATTATTGTTGTAATATTCCGTTGAAAGCTTTGCTTCTTCGGGCCCCGCAGGTGGTGATGACTCTAAAGCCAACGAAATCTCATTATCCAATTTCACACTTTCCAAAAGTGGTTGTGTATATGTTTTTTTTACGTTTATAGTGTTCATGGCTTTCGTTATTAATTGATGATTATTTTTTGGGTTGTTTTGATACCTGTAATACTGAGGGTTACAAAATAAACTCCGGCATCGAATGCCTTATCTATTACCATGCTACTACCTGTCATTTGAGAGCTGAAAAGTTTCTGACCAATAGCATTGCAAACCGTTACCGTTGCATTCTGGCTCACAGCACGTTGTATGACGATTTGATTATTTCTGTTTTTATAAACATTCAACGGCAAGTTATCGAAATTATCTTTTCCTATTGCAGTAGAAACACCACTTGAACGGAAAATAATACTAAAACGATCCGTGCTTGTGGTTTCGGGGCTAAATTGATAAGATGAAACACCATCCGTTAAATCAGTTTCGGCCAACGTTACATTGTCTTTCAATATTACCTTTACGCCCGTAGACAAATTACTGATTTCATTGGCTTTAATGCTGAAAGCAGTGGCACTTCCAGGTACAAAACCCAATCCTATTGGCGTATCAAGCGGAATGGTGCTCATACCATTAATCACTAATTTTTCAGCACCTACCGAGGTGTAAATTTGAGTAACCGTATTCGCTTCTGCAAATTTTGGCGAATCAAATGCATCGTAAGCATTGGAAGCAGCAGCATCGAAATAAATTAATACTTCATCGGTAGCAGTGCCATTGTTAACCTGCAAACGAATGATTTGCTGTGTGTTTACTTTTGGGGCTTTCA
>CAYXQZ010000434.1:0-1941 GCA_964466415.1 uncultured Paludibacter sp. | reverse complement strand
ATTAACCTTTTAAATAGGAATCACGTCTTGTATGATACATCGTTCGATACATATCTTTTAGTTCATCGGATAAGTAAGAATTAAAAATTAACTCATCTGCTTTATCATATTTTGTGGAGAATTTTTCGATTTCTCTTTTTACCATATTAGTTGGAATTCCCAATCTTTCTCCAAACTTTAAAAATGTATTGCCGGTATAAATTCCCATTGGGCAGGCTATTTTGTCTCCCTCTTTGAATAATCCTTTGCTTAGAGCAAAAATAGGGTCACTTGGCAGATGTAAACTGGTATTAATAAGGTCGTAAGCTGGTGATAACTTGAAGTCGCCAACCGAAGTTTCGATTAATGAGAAGTTTTTTATGTGTGCATCACCATTTGAAAACAGAAAATTGAATAACATTAAGTCAAAAAACTTCAATAATTCAACTCTCGATGCAGGAACATATCGCTGTATGAGTTCTGCAAGTTCCTCGTAGCTAAGTACATCGTATTTAAAGTCTTTTCCTCTATTTTCGGATGTTAAGCCTGCTAATGACGCAAAATCTTCAATGCGAAGTTTGTTTCCATTTGCTGTAATATCAAAACGTCTTGTAACGTAAGCCATTTCTGCATTTTTGAAGAAACAAAGTCCATTTGCAGCTGTTTCAATATTAAAAACCTGCTCTGCAAGCTGCATGGTTAGATTTTCGTTTGCCGGACTGTAATCTTTGTACAGAAAATTGGTCAATCTCGGTTTTAAAATATAAGTACCTTGTTCGTTTAGTTGGGATAATTCCAAATGATTATCTTTAACTACTAAAGAATATTTGGTTTGAATCCCGGATAATGAAATATGTTCTTGATTATGAATGAAAAGTGCTATTTCATCTGTTTTTTCTTCAATAGGATTATATGGAAGAATTGGCGATATATCTTTTCCATCGAATAATCGCTTTCGTGCAATTGGAGAGTATGTTTCGTGTCCGGCTGCTAAAGTAGATGGACAAATATGTAAAGTTTTCATATCTTAAATCGGTTTCACGGTTACAGCACCAATTACATCGTGTTGAGCTGTTGCTAATAAAATTCCAAAATGATCATTTTCATCAATGCCCAACATGCGCGATTGAACTAACCTATTACTACCTTCCGATAGCATATTGAAGAAAAATGGAAATAGATAATCAGAACGGTATTCTTGCTGAGACTTATTCAACAATATGCTTATATCAGGCTTATCAGAATCTTTAAAATAATCGTTGTCGTATCTGAATATATACTCATTTCTAGATGCTTCTGTAAGTTCACCTGCAAATTCACCTCGTAAATATACTGCTGCTTTTCTCATAAATTACAGTTTGCTTTTGATAATGATTTTAATATCCATACCAAGTGTATCGAGGATTTTAAATAACACATTTATGGATGGATTTGCTTCACCTCTTTCAATTTTTGTAAGTGTGTTTATACTTACACCTGCCAGCTCGGAAAGCGTTCTCTGGTCAATTTTTAGTGATTTCCGTCGTGATTTAATTTCATTTCCAATTTCTTTCATAATCCAACTATAGTGTGATTTTTGGCAATTACAAACAATAATTCCGAGTAAAAATAAGCAATTATCACAATATAGTGTGATAATTGGCAAAATTACTAAATATTATTCTATAAACAAGCGAATATCACATTATATTGTGAAAATGACATCTACTGCCAGCCAATAAACTCCACTATGGTTAAAGTGAATAATCAATCAAAAAGAGTAGTAGCCCCCTAACCCCCGAAGGGGGAATATTCCACCTTCAAAAATTTATATCATGAAAGAAACAACAAATAATAGCACCCAGCTCTTTACTCCCCCTTTTGGGGGTCGGGGGGCTAAAAAATATATCGCACCCGAAATTGAGTTAATACAACTTGACAACGAAATTTCATTAGCATTGGAATCTGCACCACCAGCTGGTC
>CAYXQZ010000433.1:0-1944 GCA_964466415.1 uncultured Paludibacter sp. | reverse complement strand
ATAAATAATTAGATATGAATAATAGATTGATAGGAAATACCCCAAAAATTGGGATAAGACCCGTAATAGATGGTCGTGAGCGTGGTGTGAGAGAGTCGCTCGAACAACAAGTAATGGATTTAGCTAAATTAGTAGCTGAATTTATTGAAAAAAATGTACAACTTCCTTATGGAGAATTTGCACAATGTGTAATTGCCGACACATGTATTGGTGGAGTTGCTGAAGCTGCCATGTGTTCAGAGAAATTCAGAAAAGAAGGAGTTGGGGTTTCATTAACAGTAACACCTGCTTGGTGTTATGGTACTGAAGTTATGGACACCGATCCACTGATACCCAAAGCAATATGGGGATTTAATGGTACTGAACGTCCCGGAGCTGTATATTTGGCTGCTGCTATTGCCGGTTATAATCAAATGGGAATACCTGTTTTTGGTATTTATGGTCGCGATGTAAAGGATACGGGCGACAAAGAAATTCCCGGAGATGTGCAGGAAAAGATTTTACGATTTGTAAAAGCCGGTTTAGCCGTAGCTCAAATGAAAGGCAAATCCTATTTGTCGATAGGTTACAGTTCGATGGGTATAGCCGGATCAATGGTTGACACTAATTTCTTCCACGATTATTTGGGCATACGCACGGAGTTTGTTGAATCGATTGAGGTACTCAGACGAATTGAAGAAGAAATATATGACAAAGATGAGTTCAATAAAGCAATGATTTGGACAAAAAAGAATTGTGCCGAAGGAACTGATTACAACAAACCTCACTTGCAAGCCAATGACCAAAAGAAACAGTTGGAATGGGAAACTGTTGTGAAAATGACACTCATTTGTCGCGATATGATGATTGGGAATAAGAAACTTATTGAAATGGGATTTCGTGAAGAAGGCTTGGGCAGAAATGCTATTTTGGGAGGATTTCAGGGACAAAGGCAATGGACAGATTTCAAACCCAATGCCGATTTTACTGAAGCGATTCTTAATTCGTCATTCGATTGGAATGGAATACGCGAAGCATTTGTTTTTGCCACCGAAAATGATAGTCTGAATGGTGTTGTTATGCTATTTGGACACTTGCTTAGCAATACTGCTCAAATTTTTTCGGATGTACGCACGTATTGGAGTCCTGATGCTGTTAAACGAGTTACAGGAAAAACACTTTCAGGAATAGCTGAAAATGGAGTTATTCACTTAATTAACTCTGGTTCTACTACACTTGATGCTACAGCACAACAACGGGATAAGGATGGAAATCCGGCAATGAAACCTTTCTGGGAAATCACTGAAGATGAAGTTCAACTTTGTCTTGATAACACAACTTGGCCGCAGGCTGTTCGTGAATATTTCCGTGGCGGAGGCTATTCTTCACAATTCAATACTGCCGGACAAATGCCGGTTACTATGTCGCGTATCAATATTATAAAAGGACAAGGACCTGTTTTACAGATGGCTGAGGGCTGGACCGTAGAGCTTCCGGATGATATCCACAAAACACTTACCGACCGAACAGATCCGAGCTGGCCTACAACCTGGTTTGTTCCACGCTTGAATGAAAAGGACAATTTTAAAGATGTATATGCCGTAATGGCAAACTGGGGTGCAAACCATGGAGCCATAAGTTATGGTCATATTGGAGCTGATTTAATAACATTAGCATCCATGCTGCGAATCCCTGTTTGTATGCACAATGTGCCTAATGAAAAGATATTCCGTCCAAATGCATGGTCTGGTTTTGGTGAAGAAAAAACAAGTGCCGATTTTTTAGCTTGTAAGAATTATGGTTCATTGTATGGAATTTGATTATATTTTAAGTCCTAAAAAATCATGAATTATAAAATATTGATTATTTGTAGTCTATTGCTTCTGTCGATACATTTACACCTCAGTGCTCAAACAGGATTTAGTACTTGTGGCGGAAATGTGTCTACAGAAGAGTATACTATAA
>CAYXQZ010000432.1:0-1945 GCA_964466415.1 uncultured Paludibacter sp. | reverse complement strand
CATATCTGATTTTAAGTTTGTTTGTTAAATTTTGACAAACAAAAAGAGGAAGTTTATAAGTCCAGTCAAAATGCTACTTTAAACTAGCGCCACTACTTTTTGCTATTTACTGCCATAAAAGTAGTACTTTTGTGTCCGATTTAAAAAAAGCTGTGAAGCAAAATAAAACAATACACAACGAACTATCCATTTATGAAGCGTATTAACGAATACAAGAAATTATTTAATGTAGAACCTGACACTGACCTCAAGGCACTTAAAACCACCTACCGTAATTTAGTTAAAGAATGGCATCCCGATAAATTTGCTGAAAATGATGAACTAGCTGCTGAAGCAGAACATAAAAGCCGTCAGATTATTGATGGGTATCATTTTTTGGTGAGTATTGCCCCTGAAACCATAGCTGCAAACGAAAACGAACATATCTCTTCGGCTGATACTGGTATTGCCGATTTTAAACATAAAGGACAGTTGCTCGAAGTTTCGTTTATGGACGGATCGACCTATGAGTATTTTGGAGTTTCCAAAAATATCTTTACACGTTTTGTGAATGCTGATAAACAATTGCGATTTGCAAAGCGAAATATCTTCAATTCATATCTTTACCGCAGAGCAAAAAAAGCAGCATAAATCTTATTAATATTCTAAATCAATAACAACTACTTCGGATTGGGTTCCAATGCGGTATTGTGGCCCCCAGAGTCCTAGTCCGGAAGAAACGTAGAAGTGAGTTGCTCCTTTTTTAAGATAACCGTGTGCCACTTCGTACATCCTGCTTACAATCAAATTTCCTGGGAAAAATTGACCATTGTGCGTATGTCCCGAAATTTGTAGATCAATATTGTTTTTGGCTGCTTCGTCCAAATGAAAAGGCTGATGGTCGAGCAAAATTATTGTTTTATTTGTGTCAATGCCTTTCACTAACTCATTCAGAGATTGGCGTTTTGTGTTCATTTTATCGTCGCGCCCCACCACATAAAAGCTACTATCTACCAACACAGCCGAGTCGCGCAGGTACGTTACACCCGCAGTATTCAAGTAATTTTCGAGCGCAAAAGGACTTTCGCCAAAATATTCGTGATTTCCCGTAATGGCAAACACACCCAATTTCGACTGTATTGCCCGAAACTCATCAGCCATATTTTGGCGAATAATTGGAGCCGTGGAATTGTCAGCAATATCGCCAGCAAGCAATACCAAGTCGGGCTTTTGAGCATTTATAAGTGCAACATATTTTTTTAAATAGCTTTTGTCGATAGAAATCCCCAAATGTAAATCGCTAACGGCCACAATACGTATTTTTTTAGCTTGCAGTGGTTTATCCGATTTCAATTGCAGATGAACAATGGCGGGATTATTAAATTTGTAATTACCCACCAACATGGCTATGGTAATAAGCACCAAGCTCACTCCAAAAGCCCAAAAGCGGAACATTTTAATCCATTCGGTCGATAAATGAAAAACCAATGAAAAAAGGCGTACAATATCAGTTGCCAAAAACGATAAAAGTAAATATATAACCACTATCATGTACGAAAAGCCCACAAAAGCTACTGCTTTTGCAACATTATCGGGAAAAATATTACGCATTGCTAAGCCCGAAAACATGACAATAAAAAGGAGTATATTAGCCCACAGGTAACCAACCTTCAAATTGCTAAATGGTTGTAGTACCTGCCAGCCACGGAGTGTAACGTAAAAAACCATTAAAACAGTAATAGTGAAAATGGTTATGAAGAAAATTGATTTCATTTGTTAAAATTAGAAATTAGAAAATCAAAGCCTAACGCAAGCTCCAAACTTGAAACTTTAAAACATAATTTTTGAAAGATTGTTTTGGAGTAACTAAGAAATTAATAACTTTCAACAAAAATTCAATCATTTAGCAGTAAACTACTGTCACCATAACTCAGAAAGCGAAAATCGTTTGTCAGCGCATAATCAT
>CAYXQZ010000431.1:0-1947 GCA_964466415.1 uncultured Paludibacter sp. | reverse complement strand
ATGATTATGCGCTGACAAACGATTTTCGCTTTCTGAGTTATGGTGACAGTAGTTTGTTAATGAACGACTAAGGCGTAAAACAACGGTATTTTGTTGAAAAATATTAATTCCTACCCTGAGTTAAAACAATCCTTTGCTATTTGTGTTTTACTTTTTCTGAAACTCAAATTCAATGGTCTAATGTCAATTAATAAAATATGAAATCAATTTTCTTTATCTCTGTATTTGCATTTTTATTACTGCTTACTTTTTTTGCAACGTATAGAGGCTGGCAGGTGTTACAGTTTTTTCCAAATATTCGTCTTGGCTACCTAATTATAAATATTGCACTGTTTGTCGTTTTACTTTCGAACTTTCTACTTCGAAATGCACTACCCGACAATATTGCCAAGGTATTTGCTTTCATTGGTTTCAGTTACTTCATTTTTGTAATTTACATCCTTTTATCTTTTCTGGTTAGCGATATTGCATATCTGCTAAACCTATTATTTCATTTTGCACCTCCGGGAATGAAAGCTTTTCGTTTTGGTGTATTTGTTACCAGTTTTGTTGTAATTATAATCAGCATGATTGTAGGGAATTATAATTTTAATAACCCCCAGATTGTAAACTTAAGTATTAAATCGGAAAAACCGCTCAAAGGCAAAAAACTGCGTATAGTGGCTGCCAGCGATTTGCATTTAGGTGTGTCGATTGACAAAAAAATGCTCCAAAAATACGTAGCGCTTATCAACGCCCAACAGCCTGATATAGTTGTGTTTGCGGGCGATATTGCCGACCATTCCACCGAGCCAATTATTCGACAAAATATGGCTGAAGAGTTTCGGGCAATACAGTCGAAATTGGGTGTGTTTGCCATTACGGGAAATCACGAATATTTTGGCGAAAGTCCTTTTGCGCTCGAAAATTACTTGAATACTGCGGGTGTAACGTACCTGCGCGACTCGGCTGTGTTGGTAGATAGTAGCTTTTATGTGGTGGGGCGCGACGATAAAATGAACACAAAACGCCAATCTCTGAATGAGTTAGTGAAAGGCATTGACACAAATAAAACAATAATTTTGCTCGACCATCAGCCTTTTCATTTGGACGAAGCAGCCAAAAACAATATTGATCTACAAATTTCGGGACATACGCACAATGGTCAATTTTTCCCAGGAAATTTGATTGTAAGCAGGATGTACGAAGTGGCACACGGTTATCTTAAAAAAGGAGCAACTCACTTCTACGTTTCTTCCGGACTAGGACTCTGGGGGCCACAATACCGCATTGGAACCCAATCCGAAGTAGTTGTTATTGATTTAGAATATTAATAAGATTTATGCTGCTTTTTTTGCTCTGCGGTAAAGATATGAATTGAAGATATTTCGCTTTGCAAATCGCAATTGTTTATCAGCATTCACAAAACGTGTAAAGATATTTTTGGAAACTCCAAAATACTCATAGGTCGATCCGTCCATAAACGAAACTTCGAGCAACTGTCCTTTATGTTTAAAATCGGCAATACCAGTATCAGCCGAAGAGATATGTTCGTTTTCGTTTGCAGCTATGGTTTCAGGGGCAATACTCACCAAAAAATGATACCCATCAATAATCTGACGGCTTTTATGTTCTGCTTCAGCAGCTAGTTCATCATTTTCAGCAAATTTATCGGGATGCCATTCTTTAACTAAATTACGGTAGGTGGTTTTAAGTGCCTTGAGGTCAGTGTCAGGTTCTACATTAAATAATTTCTTGTATTCGTTAATACGCTTCATAAATGGATAGTTCGTTGTGTATTGTTTTATTTTGCTTCACAGCTTTTTTTTAAAATCGGACACAAAGGTACTACTTTTATGGCAGTAAATAGCACGAGTAGTGGCGCTAGTTTAAAGTAGCATTTTGACTGGAGTTAAAAACTTCCTCTTTTTGTTTGTCAAAATTTAACAAACAAACTTAAAATCAGAT
>CAYXQZ010000430.1:0-1948 GCA_964466415.1 uncultured Paludibacter sp. | reverse complement strand
GAATAATACCATTTTCAGCTATTCCTGATAGTGTTTTTCCTGTAACTCGTTTAACCGCATCAGGACTCCAATACGTGCGTACATCCGAAAAAATCTGAGCGGTATTGCTAAGCAAATGTCCAAATAACATTACAACACCATTTAAACTGTCATTTTCGGTGGCAAAAACATAAGCTTCGCGTATTCCATTCCAATCGAATGACGAATTAAGAATCGCTTCAGTAAAATCGGCATTGGGTTTGAAATCTGTCCATTGCCTTTGTCCCTGAAATCCTCCCAAAATAGCATTTCTGCCCAAGCCTTCTTCACGAAATCCCATTTCAATAAGTTTCTTATTCCCAATCATCATATCGCGACAAATGAGTGTCATTTTCACAACAGTTTCCCATTCCAACTGTTTCTTTTGGTCATTGGCTTGCAAGTGAGGTTTGTTGTAATCAGTTCCTTCGGCACAATTCTTTTTTGTCCAAATCATTGCTTTATTGAACTCATCTTTGTCATATATTTCTTCTTCAATTCGTCTGAGTACCTCAATCGATTCAACAAACTCCGTGCGTATGCCCAAATAATCGTGGAAGAAATTAGTGTCAACCATTGATCCGGCTATACCCATCGAACTGTAACCTATCGACAAATAGGATTTGCCTTTCATTTGAGCTACGGCTAAACCGGCTTTTACAAATCGTAAAATCTTTTCCTGCACATCTCCGGGAATTTCTTTGTCGCCCGTATCCTTTACATCGCGACCATAAATACCAAAAACAGGAATACCCATCTGATTGTAACCTGCAATGGCTGCAGCCAAATATACTGCTCCGGGTCGTTCTGTACCATTAAATCCCCATATTGCTTTGGGTATCAGCGGATCGGTGTCCATAACTTCAGTACCATAGCACCAAGCAGGCGTTACTGTTAACGAAACACCAACTCCTTCTTTTCTGAATTTCTCTGAACACATTGCAGCTTCAGCAACTCCACCAATACATGTTTCGGCAATAACACATTGTGCTTTTTCTCCGGTTGCCAGTATAACATTGTTTTCTATAAAATTGGCTACTGCTTTTGCTAAATCCATTACTTGTTGTTCGAGGGACTCTCTCACACCACGCTCACGACCATCTATTACTGGACGAATCCCAATTTTTGGGGTATTTCCTATCAGTCTATTGTTCATATCAATTTATTTATTTTTTGTTTATACTCTTATTTTAAATTGCAATTTTTATCGATTCATTTTTAATGTTGATTATGTACACACCTTTTTCGGTAAATGAAAATTGTTCGTTTAAATTCTTGCTTATTCTATTAAAAATCATTTTACCTTCTGAATTGTACACGCTTACTGTTGCTCCAATTGAACCTACATAAACTAAAGCATTTTTTCCCGATACTTTGACTTTTGAGTTTTCAAAATCCATTATTGCGTTTTGCTGTATACCTGTTGTTTCTACTTTCCTAATAAAATCAATCAAACCATTAGCTAGGTGCTTTGCCCCATTATTGTTTAAATGTACAGCATCATTCAAATCGGCTGTTGTAGTAAGTAAGCCACCTTCAATTACATATAGTTTTTTATCACCAGCATCAATAAATTCATTAACAACACGTCTCTGAGTATTTCGCAAGGTGTCAATAGATGTAGTTGCTCCACCGTTATCAGGTTTCAACGTTGTGGTAGTAGTTGGCATAATACAATAAATAGTAGATGTTGGATGATATTCTCGCAACTTAGAAATTAGCAATTTATAGCGTGGAATAACATCGGCGACAATATTTTTACTGTTATTCCAATCGTTATAACCCCAAAGAATTGTAATTACATCAGCTTTAATTGGTTTTGTATCATCTGCAATCATATCAGTGATTTTAGAGCCACTTACACCCAGATTGTAAAGTTGCCAATCCATGGCTTTGGCCAATATAAAGGGATAAGTTCCTTCCGATGCCA
>CAYXQZ010000429.1:0-1962 GCA_964466415.1 uncultured Paludibacter sp. | reverse complement strand
AAGAAAACTTACTGACCTTGCTAAAAGATAAGGAGCTTGATGTTCTAGTTACTTTTGGTGCTGGCGATATCGATAAATTTGTGCCGCTAATTAAGAAACAATTGAAAAACGGTAATTGAGTGCAGTTTTCTTTTATCTCTAAATACGAAGTAAATTTATAGTTTAAATTCTGTAGTAAACGAAAAGAGACTGTTTCGAAGAACAGTCTCTTTATCAGAAAGAAATACGTACGAATTTAAATGTATGAGCGTTTATTTCACCGAATCTTCCACTACCTTTTCTTCAGCAGTGTTGTCTTTTTCGCACGATGCATCGTGGTGATTACATGCATCTATGCAACTGTGCTGGTGATGTGGGTGACACATTGGGCGTCCGCAATTGAATTTATCCTGACCCAGCGTGGCAAATAAGGTTGAAAAAGTGATTACGGCACTGGCTAAGCCTACTAAAAATCTTGATTTATGTGACATATTGTTTTATTTTTTTAGTTGTTCTGTTATTTGGTTGATTCACTAGTTGGAGTTTTGCATTCGCTTTTTTTACCTGAATGGCAACAGCCATATTCGTGATTGTTTTTAAAGTCGGCATACTCAGCATCGTTCATCGCACGTACTTTGTCTATCATTTCGAACCTGCTACCTCTGCCATGTCCACCACAGCAATGTCGGTGTCGGCAACCGCAAAACAGTCGCGCAATAAGCATAATAATGAATAATCCTACTACTAAACGGGGCACAAAAAATGCTAACGCACCAACCAGAATGCCACCCAAAATGGTTTTTAAAATTGTTTTTGTCATTTTTTTTAAATTTGAATTGTTGTAATAATCTTTGTTTATATAATGTAAGACGAAGTCAGCTCTATTTTACTTTATTTTTCGAAAAAAAAAGTTCACCATTGTGTAATGATGAACTTTTTAGGGTAATAAGTTACTTGCTATTTACTTGCAACAACGGCTTTTGAGCTGATCTTTAAACTGTTGTTTTTCTTCGTTAGTCATATCCATAAATTTGTCTTTAAATGGAGCATGTTGTTCCAAATGAGTTCGCATTTTCTGGTGATGGCGGTTAAAGTTGAGCCCTCCAAACAGTATGCGACTAAGTACTAAAAGTCCCATCGCTTTCCAATAGGTAATAGCCGCAAAAGTTGTAACTCCAGGAATTATCCAGTTCCAGAGCAGCATAACAACCGCGCTCATTGCAAAGAAACCTAGTATAAAAAGCGGAATAAAGAAGCAGTTTCTGCCTCGGCAAAATCGTTTATTTTCTGTGTTCATATCGTTTTGATTAAATTTTTATTTCTAATAATGATTGTTGTATTTCGTTTGTTTTTCGGCGAAGTATCAATTATTTAGTTCTTTGTACAAATAATTCAGTTTACTGCGTAAATGCTTTACGGCATACCCTTTACGGCTGATAATTGTTTTCAGGTTTTCGCCTTTTTGGTCGGCTATTTGTTGCAGTGTGAGGTCTTCCATTTCGTTAAGCAAAAAAACCTCCCGCTGATTTTCAGGCAATTCATCGAGCGCTGTTTGAAATTCTTTCCAGAAAAGTTCTTTGAAAAAACCCAACTCGGCATTATTGCTGTCGTCCATCAACAGAATTTCCTTAAAATTAAATTCGCCCTCTTCGCTTTCGTAGCTGAAATCCTCCAACGCAAGATTGGTTTTTTTGCGTCCTTTATCGGTAATACGGTTTCGGGCAACCTCGTAGAGCCACGCGCTCACGTTTTCCAGTTCGGCAATATTATTCAGTTTACTCAGCTGATACCACACGTCCTGAACCACATCTTCGGCATCTTCGAGCGATTTTACACGGCCACGAACAAAACCAAACAAGTTTTTTCCAAACTGCTGTATGGTTTTCGTAATCGAAACGGATCTTTGTTCGGCCATTGATAGTTGAATTGATGTCTCCATATCAAAGGAGACGACTAACTACGTTTTTTACTTTAAAAAAAAGA
>CAYXQZ010000428.1:0-1985 GCA_964466415.1 uncultured Paludibacter sp. | reverse complement strand
TTTATCAACAATATCTATAAAGAGTTCTTCTGCATGTTTGCGTTCGGAAATATCAATTGTAAAGCCAGCAAGTAAGTTCCTGTTTCCTTGAGCAATAGGAAATTTAATGGTAATATAATCTTTCCCATTCAAGGTCTCATCGAGTTTCAATACTTCACTTGTTTTGTGCACATCCCAATCGTCCGCAGTTATTTTTTTTGCAAATTCATCTGGAAATAATTCATACATTGTTTTTCCTATCATTTCATGACCCGAAATGCCAATCATATCAATATAATTTTCGCTGGCATACAATACCTTACTTTCATTCTCACTTACTTCTTTTATAAAAGAATAAATAGGAGAATTTTTAATATACAACGAAAGTAATTCTTCACTTTCGATTAATGCTTTTTCTGCATTTTTTCGATCGGTAATATCTAAAATAACTCCCTTATAACCAATTGCTTCGTTTTTTGCATTATATAAAATCCGAACACTATCATGCACCCATACTATATCACTGCTCTTTGTTTTAAGTTTATATTCGCTAAAGTAAAATTGATCGTTCCTTTTAATAGCCTCATCCAACGATAGGTTTATACGTTCTATATCATCCTCAAACATCAAACTCACAAAGGATCTGATATTGTTATTAATAATATCTGAAGCAAGGAAACCTGTTAATTCTTTAAATCCGTTACTTGCAAAAATATAATTCCAGTCCATGTCGCACTCATAAACCACTCCAGGAATAGTTTCTATGATTGTTCTGTATTTTTCTTCGCTTTCCTGCAAATCTTTTTCAGCTTTTTTTTGCTCACTTATATCATACATAATTCCTGTAAAAAGGATATCTCCATTTTCGAGTTTTCGAGGTAATGATTCAAAATGAATCCATTTTATTTTGTTATTTATCACCAGTCTACAATCCCAATTAAAATTTGTAACTAAGGTATTGGACTCCTCATTTCTACGAATAAATTCTTCTTTATCATCGGGGTGTACCAAATCAATTATTATTCCGGGATTTAATTCAAAGGTTTGTTGATTGATACCTAGTATTTCACAAAAACGATTACTTATCAACTCCATTTTAAAAGGAGGAGTATACGCGTTTTTCCAAGCATCATTTTCCCAGTTTTCTTTTGGGAATACACGAATGCGATATATACCTGCAGGTTGTGTATTGACTAGATCTAAATAAAGTGCGCGTTCGTTTTCGAGCAATTTATCTGCATTTATCTTATTAGTAATATCATTAAAACTAATTACAATTTCGGTAATTTTACCATCATTATTAAGCACCGGAAATCCATTGACATTAACCCAAATAATTGTATGATTTGCAGTTTTCTGAATTCCAAGTATTTGATTTTTAATAGCCTTTTTGGTGTTTATGATTTGTTGAACAGGATAGTTTTCGAACAACATTTTGGTGTTATCAACATTTACAAAGTTCCAATCAGGATCCATGGCAACTTTTCCCTGCATTTGTTCGAAAGTTAATCCTAATAATTCTGATGCGCGAGGATTACTCGTTATAATAGCAGAGTCAGGTGCATGAACTACAATGCCTGTTTCGAGATGCAATAATAAATTGCTGTATCGCTCTTCGCTTTTCCGCAAGGTTTCTTCTGCTTTTTTTCGCTCGGTAATATCATGATAATTTCCTAATAGTCCTTTAATATCAGGATCGGTCAAAAGATTAGCCAAAGTAATTTCAATCCATACATACTTACCGTCCTTGCATTTGTACCTGATTTCAGTTGTTTCGATAGCATTTGGTTTTGTGGCAAGTCCGGCAGTAACCTTCTTTGCAGCATCTATATCATCGGCATGAACATTATCCCAGGTACTTTTGCCCACCAATTCTTCGGGTTGCCATCCAAACAATCTTGTAATGTTTGGGCTTTTGTAACGGTTTATTCCATTTTGGTCGATTATAACAATTACATCGCCAATATTTGAAATCATTTTATTTTTTATTTCTTCACTTCTTTTGA
>CAYXQZ010000427.1:0-1993 GCA_964466415.1 uncultured Paludibacter sp. | reverse complement strand
CTTACGGCTAAAGTAAATAAATTCGGATTTTCGGGTCGTTATTCCATTAATCAAAGCAAGAATCCCGAATCGCGCATGAATACAAGTCGCGAGAACTACCTTCCAACTGCCGAAAGTCAGTATTATTTGAATACGAACGGGACGAACAAAGGCGGTGGTTTTTCGCAAAACTTTAACGGTGAGGCAAGTTATGACATTGATTCGCTCAATCTTATTTCTGCTTCATTTTGGGGATATATGGGAAATAATTCGAGCGATGGTTTATCGAAAACCGAAATTCTGAATAGTGCAAAAGTACAAACCAGTTATTTTGAAATGAAAAATTCCGGCCAATATAGCTACGGAACTATGTCGGGCAATATTGATTATCAGAAAACCTATAAAAAACCCGATAAAACATTTACCATTTCGTATAAATTAGATAATAATCCGCATTCGCAGGATTATGTATCCGAAACACAGAATACTGTAAACTACGACACTTACAAACAAAATAGTGTTGGCGAATCGTTTACCCGTGAGCAAACCTTACAAGCCGATTATTACGACCCTCTTTCGAAAAAGCATCAAATTGAATGCGGGCTGAAAGGAATTTACCGTCAGAATTATAGCAACTCCGATTATTTTTTGCTAAACAGTGAAAATGAAATGGTTCTCGACCCAGCCAAAAGCAATGAGCTGGATTACAACCAAACCATTGTAGGACTGTATGGTGGATATGTGTATAAGTTGGATAAATTTAGTATGAAAAGCGGGTTGCGAGCAGAGCTTACTTGGAACAATGCCGTTTCGAAATCGGCTACAGACACTTCATTTTCAAATACATTGCAAAATATTGTACCTTACATTACATTTACTTATAAACTAAAACCAACACAAACAATTAAACTGTCGTACACACAACGCCTTCAACGGCCAAGTATATGGTATTTGAATCCTTATCGAAACGAACAAAATCGCTTGTTTGTATATTACGGTAATCCAAATTTGAAATCGGAAGTGGCACATTCGTTCGAGATTGGCTATAATAGTTTTACGCCTAAATTTAACTTTGGACTAACCGGAACAACTTCATTTACAAATAATTCCATCGAACAAATACAGTTTATTGATGCAAATAATGTTCAGAATATGACGTTTGACAATATTGGCGAAGATACGCAAATTGGTCTCAATACCTATATTTCGTATCGCCCAAGCGGTAAGTTCAATATAGGATTTAATGGAGGTGGTAATTACTCGCGTCTCGAAGCACTGAGTATGAACAGAATACTTAAAAACGATGGTTTTAACTTTAGAGGTTCATTAAATGCCCGTATCACGCTTTGGAAAGATGGCGCAGTTAGCTTGAATGGCGGATATTATTCATCATCCATACAGTTGCAGGGCAAATCGTCGGCCTACACATATAGCAGTATTGCACTTTCGCAGTATTTCTTGAAGAAAAAGTTAATGTTAAACCTTTCGCTCAACAATCCATTAACTAAAGAAACCATTTACAAAAACAGCAGTTCTTCAGTCGATTTCAGTTATACATCGGAGTATATCCGTCAGTCTCGTTCGTTGCGATTAAACCTCACTTATAATTTTGGCAAAATGGATATTTCGGTCAAAAAAGCGAAACGGGGTATCCAAAACGATGATATGAAAGGCGGTGGTGGAAGTGGGCAATAATCGCAGGAATAAAATTTGCACAACTTTTTGTTTTTTTGTACCTTTGCGGCTCTTAAAAACAACTCCGTTACATCCCTATCAAATTTCATTTCATGGAAAAAATTATTACCCTCGATTTTGGTTCACAAACCCCGTCAACGTTTTTCGGATGGCGATATTGACAATCAGGCTATAGCGCTTGAACGCAACAGGTTGAACAATGCCTATAATTCGCACCTAAGCGCTTATATCAAATACCAACTAATGCTTTCCGACATAACACGTAAAACTTTTTACGATTTTAAAACCAATGAAGTGATAAAGTAATTTTGAATAATAA
>CAYXQZ010000426.1:0-1999 GCA_964466415.1 uncultured Paludibacter sp. | reverse complement strand
CCGGGATTGATCCTGGAGTTCTCGCAAGTAGAACAATCGCCATTTAAACGTCATAGGATAAGCCGTAAGGTTTTTTCCGGTGCAAGTGGTCGAATAAAATCATGGAGCCATGTGGCAAGCCTGATTTGCTATTAATATTTCTATCCAGTTAACCTTTTTGGTAAAACAGCTAAACAAATATATTATCGAAACTTGTAAATGTTGCATGTTTTGATAATTTAATTTATATCTTTGTCTTATGGCAAATTACACAAATAGAAAGCATTATATTAGCAAACTGGAGGCTTATAAAGACAAGGATCTTATCAAAGTAATAAGTGGTTTGCGCAGGTCAGGGAAAAGTACTTTGCTGGAACTTTACCGTGAACATTTGCTAAAACAAGGCATTGGCAAACGACAAATTCAGTTTTATAATTTTGAATTACCAGAAAATTACCTGAATAAATCGTGGAGCGATATTTACTTTGAGATAAAGAAAAAAATGCAAGCCGATAAAACAAATTATGTTTTTTTAGATGAAGTGCAAAATATACCATTTTTTGAAAAATTGGTGGATGGTCTTTTTGCCACCCAAAATACAGATATTTACATAACTGGTTCAAATGCATTTTTGTTGAGTAGCGAATTAGCAACTTTGTTGAGCGGTCGTTACATAGAAATTTCTATTTTACCTTTTTCGTTTAATGAATACTTAATAACGCGCCATATTGACACGAGCAACAAGTACCTCAATTACGAAGCGCTGTTTTTTGACTTTGTAAACGAAACTTCATTGCCAAAAGGAGTGGAATTGAGAGAAAGCGGTTTTGATAAAATTTATGAATATCTAACCGCTATTTATACTACAATAATAGAAAAGGACATAACACAACGGCACAAAATAAACGATAAACGTGCTTTTGCAAATATTGTAAAATTTGTGGCTTCTAATATTGGAAATGCACTTTCGCCAGGCAATATTTCCAAAACACTCAAGCAAGATGAACAAAATATACATCATGCCACAGTGGAAAAATACATTGAATATTTGGTAGAGAGTTTTGTGTTTTACAAAGTAAATCGCTTTGATTTGAAAGGCAAAAAACAATTGGCCACACAAGAAAAATACTATTTGGTAGACGTAGGTTTATTGAATGTTTTAGTTGGCAAAGAGCGCATAAATGACAGAGGTCACATTTTAGAAAATATTGTTTATTTAGAACTTTTGCGCAGAGGTAATAAGATTTGGACAGGAACATCCCGAAACACTGAAGTGGACTTTGTTTGCAAAACTCTTGCTGGCGACATTGAGTACTATCAGGTTGCCTGGCAAATGACAAACGAAAGCACTGCAGAAAGTGAATTTGGAGCCTTAGAAAAAATAAACGATAATTATCCGAAATATTTGCTCACAGCAGATTCGTTTACGCAAAATCGAAGCGGAGTAAAACACTATAAGGTATTTAATTGGCTACTTGACAATTGAAATTCAATAATAACCATTTCCAGGATTCCAAAACCCAGGTTATTTAAATGTCATAAGATAAGCCGTAAGATTTTCTTCCGGGGCAAGTTGTAATTTTTTTCGCAGTCGGGCACGGGCAATCCGTATGCTGTTGAATGCCAGATTCAGGATCGTTGCAATCTCTTTCGTATCGAGGTTCAGCGTGAGCAGGGCGCACAATTTAATTTCGGCAGGGGTCAGTGCAGGATGTTTTTTTACGATTTTTGAAAGCCATTTCCTATTGATTTATCAGATACGTTCTCGGTGATCGCGATCACACCTCTATGGCCATACTCTTTGGCAAATATTTCACTCAGTTTCATGACCTCGGCATGAAATGTCTTGGAATACCATTTCTTTGGTCTCCTTCTGTTACCAAGCATCTTTCCGGAAAGTCGGCGTGACGTGGCAGATTCTTTCACATCCCCGATCTTGACGCCCCTGCCGACACCCATATCGATAAAGCGACCGTAATACTCAAAAAGCAGGGTGATTTTCAGCACATTTCCCTGTGCC
>CAYXQZ010000425.1:0-2007 GCA_964466415.1 uncultured Paludibacter sp. | reverse complement strand
TTGCGACCTTCGCGTGGAAAAATCACCACTTTGTTTTGCGAAGTTCGTCCAAAAAGTTGCTCTTTAGAGCGTTTTGAAAATCCCTCGACCATTACTTCGAAAGTTTTTCCAATATCATTCTGATTGCTTTGGTTGGCAATTTCGTTTTGCAATGAAATAATTTCGTCCAATCGGCGGAGTTTTATTTCCTCAGGTACGTTATCTTCCATACGCTTGGCAGCTACAGTTCCCGGTCGTTCGGAGTATTTAAACATAAAGGCCATATCAAATTTCACCTCACGCATCAAACTGAGTGATTCTTGATGGTCTTCCTCCGTTTCGTCCGAAAATCCACAAAAAATATCCGTGCCTATAGCAATATCCGGAATCATACGGCGCATAGTTGCAACACGGTCGAGGTACCATTCGCGGGTATATTTGCGGTTCATGAGTTTTAGTATTTTATTGCTGCCCGACTGCACCGGCAAATGTATAAACCGACAAATATTGGGGTATTTGGCAATTACTGCTATGGTTTCGTCGGTCATATCTTTGGGGTGCGGCGAAGTAAACCGTATGCGCATATCGGGAACCATTTCGGCTATAATGCTCAGCAATTCAGGAAATTCTATCACTTTACCATCTTCTTGCGTAAAATTGTAGGAGTTTACGGTTTGTCCGAGTAGGGTTACTTCTTTGTAGTTTTTGGCTTTCAGGTCGCGTATTTCGTTTAAAATACTTTCTACATCTCTGCTGCGTTCTCTACCTCGGGTGTAGGGTACAATGCAATAGGTACAAAACTTATCGCAACCACGCATAATGGATACAAAGCCCGAAATGGATGCGCCAATGCGGGTAGGCATTACATCTTTATAGGTTTCGGTTTTCGAAAGTTCAACATTAATGGCTTTTTCACCATTTTCAACCGTATTGATAAGGTTTGGAATGTCTAAATAAGCATCGGGACCTACTACAATGTTTACGCCATGGTCGGTTATCAATTCTTCTTTCACGCGTTCGGCCATACAACCAATTACGCCAACTATCAAGCCTTTCTTTTTTCGTTTGAGCGATTGATAATACTTTAGGCGTTGAATTACTTTTTGTTCGGCATTATCGCGCACCGAACAAGTGTTTACAAAAATTGCATTGGCATCGGTAATTGTATCGGTTAGTTCAAAACCGTCCATTTCCATAATGGATGCCACCACTTCGCTATCGGCCACATTCATTTGGCAGCCGTAGGTCTCAATAAAGAGTTTTTTGTCGTTCAAAACGGATTTAGAGTCCGTCGAAGCAACTTTTTGATCTTTGTTTTCCATAAAAAATTATTGTTTTTAAAATAAGGCACAAAGATACGCAATAAAGGTAGAAATTTGTGCTTCGACAAGCTCAGCAACCAATATTTGCAGTGAAAAGTTGGATGATTTTAAAGAAGTAGGATGTATTTTGAAAATCAAAAAAATAATTGTAATTTTGCAGCCGCTTTGAAAAGAAACATAATTATTTTAAAATACTATATTTCAGGATTTTAAAATTTATATCACAATCTCTTTTTTTGATTTTTAAAAATAAATAATTAAATAAAAAAACTCACTTCATGATGAATGCTCAAGACATCAAAAACGGAACATGTATCCGTATGGATGGTAAACTGTATTTTGTAATAGAATTTTTGCACGTAAAACCAGGAAAAGGAAATACGTTTATGCGTACAACGCTTAAAGATGTGGTGGATGGACGTGTAATTGAACGCCGTTTTAATATTGGCGAAAAATTGGAAGACGTTCGTGTTGAACGCCGTGCTTATCAATTTGTATATAAAGAAGCTGATGATTTCATTTTTATGAATCAAGAAACTTACGATCAACATCCCATTGCAAAATCGCTTATAAATGGCGTTGACTTTTTGCTCGAAGGAATGACACTTGAGGTTGTTTCGGATGCATCGACCGACACAGTACTTTATGCTGATATGCCTGTAAAAGTTCAAATGAAAATTACCTATACTGAGCCAGGCATGAAAGG
>CAYXQZ010000424.1:0-2008 GCA_964466415.1 uncultured Paludibacter sp. | reverse complement strand
ACCCGTGCCGATACCATTTACGGTGTTACATTTATGGTGTTGGCTCCTGAGAGCGATTATGTAAAAGCCTGTACCACTTCCGAGCAAGCTGCCGATGTTGAGGCATATATTGCAGCTACAAAAAAACGTACTGAGCGTGAGCGCATAGCCGACCGACGAGTAACAGGTGTTTTTTCAGGCTCGTATGCCATTAATCCGGTGAGTGGAACTGAAATTCCAGTTTGGATATCGGATTATGTTTTGGCTGGTTATGGAACAGGAGCTATTATGGCTGTACCTGCTCACGATAGTCGCGATTATGCGTTTGCTAAACATTTTGGATTGGATATCATTCCGTTAATTGAAGGTTGCGATGTAAGCGAACAGAGTCTGGATGCCAAAGAAGGCATTATGATGAACTCTGGATTCCTGAATGGACTTACAGTGAAAGAAGCCATTGCGGCAGCCAAAAAATACATTGTTGAAAAAGGAATTGGACGCGTAAAAGTAAACTACCGCTTGCGCGATGCCATTTTCAGTCGTCAGCGTTATTGGGGTGAACCATTTCCTGTGTACTACAAAGAAGGTTTGCCTTATATGCTCGACGAAAGTAGATTACCACTCGAATTGCCCGAAGTGGATAAATTTTTACCAACCGAAAAAGGCGAACCACCATTGGGGAGAGCGAAGAATTGGGAATACCTCCCCCCAACCCCCTCCAAAGGAGGGGGAGTGAGCTCTGGTTTAAACTCGCAGAACCTTGGAGATACAGAATCTCCCTCCCCTTCGGGGAGGGTCGGGGTGGGGTATCCGTTGGAACTAAACACCATGCCCGGTTTTGCCGGTTCATCGGCCTATTACCTGCGTTATATGGATCCTAAAAACGATAAAGCATTGGTAAGCCCCGAAGCAAATGGCTACTGGCGCAATGTGGATTTGTACATTGGTGGTACTGAGCATGCTACAGGTCACCTCATTTACAGTCGTTTCTGGAATAAATTCTTATTCGATTTGGGAATTGTTTGCGAAGAAGAACCTTTCAAAAAACTGATTAATCAGGGAATGATTCAAGGACGAAGCAATTTTGTGTATCGTATAAAAGAAACGAATACTTATGTTTCGTTGAACTTAAAAAACCAATACGAAACGACTCAAATTCATTGCGACGTAAATATTGTTTCGAACGACATACTCGATATTGATAAATTTAAAGCATGGCGTCCTGAATTTGCCGATGCTGAGTTTATATTGGAAGATGGTAAATATATTTGCGGTTGGGCAGTCGAAAAAATGTCGAAATCGATGTATAATGTTGTAAATCCCGACGATATAGTAGAGAAATACGGTGCTGACACCCTTCGTTTGTACGAAATGTTCCTCGGACCATTGGAGCAATCTAAACCTTGGGATACCAATGGAATTGACGGCGTGCACCGCTTTTTGAAAAAGCTGTGGAGTTTGTTTTACAAAGAAACAAATTTGCTATTAAACAACGATGCAGCAAGCGCTGAGGAATTAAAAACCTTACATAAAACCATTAAGAAAATCACTTTCGATATCGAGAATTTCTCGTTCAACACTTCCGTTTCGGCATTTATGATTTGTGTAAACGAATTGTTCACCTTGAAATGTAGTAAAAAAGCGATACTCGAACCTTTAGTAATTTTGTTAGCACCATTTGCACCACATATTGCCGAAGAATTGTATCATGTTTTGGGTAACCTAGGTACAGTTTGCGATGCAGCATTTCCTATTTGCAACGAAGATTATTTGATTGAAAGTTCAGTAAAATATCCTATTTCGTTTAACGGAAAAGTGCGTTTTATGTTGGAATTACCAGCCGATATGCCTAAAGAAGAAGTGGAAAAAACAGCAATGACTAACGAACAAACTATCAAACAATTAGCCGGTGTAACTCCTAAAAAAGTGATAGTTGTTCCCGGTAAAATTGTGAATATTGTTTGTTAGAAAACGAAAATTATTTTTGATTAAAGAATTGTTATAACTGAAATAAGGACTGCAAATTAAA
>CAYXQZ010000423.1:0-2009 GCA_964466415.1 uncultured Paludibacter sp. | reverse complement strand
TGGCTGTAACGAATGAGTATTGTGTGTTATCGAGAATTGATTGCAGAAGTTCCATATAAGTAATTTGAAAATTTGAAAATGTGCTAATTTGATAATATATAGCTACTTACGATTTTGATGAACTGATTATTTTAGATAAGATTCTCAGCAATTCGTTTATTTTCTCTATTAAGTCGAGATTTGTTGGGTATGAATTTGAATGTTTGCATATCAGTAACCAATACTCAGTTTCGTCGGCTTCTTTTGCTGCAATTTTCATTTTATGAATAAAGTCAGCCTTACTTTCAGCATTTTGAGCTTCTCGAATATTGGCACCAATGGAAGTTCCAGATTTCAATAATTGTTGACCAATCACATATTTTCGGCCTTCGTACAACAAATCACAAAATTCTACTATTTCAATAGCAAATTGAAAAGATTTATCTACAATTGGATTTTCTTTGTCATTTCTCATCTTCTTTTCATTTTCAAATTAATTTCTTTTCAAATTATAAAATTGTGTCAATAGCCTTTTTTACCTCCGCTTTCAGCTTTTCGGGACTGGTGCGGGCATACATAAATGCTTTGTCGGTGAGGTCAAATCGTTTTCCTTTGCCCATTACTATAAGAGCTTGACCCTCGGCTTTGCATTTTTTGGCTAAAGCTGCATTTTTGTCTTCGTCGAGATTAATGGATTTAAAAGTGATTTCGCGTTTTTTGAATTGCGAAGTAAACGATTCGGAAATTGTTTTTTTTGTAACTTCTTCCACTGCATTGCAAGTGGCACAGCGGCGGGAATAATGAAAATAATACACCTCCACTTTGGTGGCAGCATAAGTCATCATGCTTGTAAAAAGCAATGCGAAAACGATAATTTTTCTCATATCATAAAAACTTTATTGGTTAGTATATCTTTTAATTCGCTAGCTGATGGTACTCGACCTTTCAATACAACTTTGCCATCAATTACAATAGCTGGAGTGGACATTACATTAAATTTCATTATTTCCATTATATCTTCCACTTTCGATATTTCGGCTGTAATGCCATTTTGTTCTACTACTTCACGAGTGAGTTTTTCGAGTGTTTTACACTTGGGGCAGCCTGTGCCTAGAATTTGAATATTCATATAAAAATTGGTTTGAAAAGTTTGACGTTTGAAAAGTTTGATGTTTAATTGCAACAAGATGTTTTTTCTTTTTTTGTATCAAAAAATGCTTCAAAAAAAGCTTGTGCTTTTTCCCAGTTTTCGCGGTTAATGCAGTATTTTACTTTGGGAGTTTCTATTTCGCCTTGTATGAGTCCTGCATCTTTCAGTTCTTTTAAATGTTGCGATACGGTGGCTTTGGCTATGGGCAATTCGTTGTGTATGTCACCAAAATAGCAACAATCCAACGACGCAAGAAATTGTAGTATGGTAATACGAGCCGGATGCCCCATGGCTTTTGCGAAGCGTGCAAGTTGCTCGTTGTCAATTGTGTAGTCTTTGTTTTTGAGATATTCCATTGATGTAATATTGTATTGTTGTTTGTAGTTCGCAAAACTACGAACAATATTTTAGTTGACCAAATAAATGTGTGATTTATTTCGTTATTCGTGTTTTTTTGTTCTAATATTTATATACGCCTTTACCCGTATAAATGTAAATGTCTTAATGTTTGTATATGTTTGTAGTATAGCGGATTACAAACATTATATACCTGCCGACAAGTATAAAACGGTTTTTGTGATGAATTAGAGCTTTTATATAAACAAAATTGTTGTTGTAATTTAAAGTGCACAAAATGAGTAGTATATGAGAATATAGATATATTGAATTTTCTATATTTGTATAATTAGTGCATATTAAAAAAGTATAATATATTATCAAACTTTTCGTTTATTCCTACAATGCAAATTACTTTTGTGCAAATATTATCAACATTAAGTCATATAAATTAACTACTAAGTAACATGAGAAAAAAGAATTTGTTAGTTGCCATTGCGGCGTTATTGCTCTTGTTTTCAACTCTAGCTTTTGGTCAAAAAGC
>CAYXQZ010000422.1:0-2020 GCA_964466415.1 uncultured Paludibacter sp. | reverse complement strand
AAATAAATGTCTCCAAAATCCATCCTTTTCGTTTGTATGGGCAATATTTGTCGCTCGCCAATGGCTGAGGGCGTGTTTTTGCATATATTGAAGCGCGAACATCGTGAACACGACTTTGTTGTAGATTCGGCTGGAACTCATGGTTATCATGTTGGCGAGTTGGCTGATAGTCGAATGCGTATGCATGCTGCCCGAAGAAGTTATTCGCTCGAAAGCAGATCACGAAAATTTATTCGTAATGATTTTGAAAAATTTGATTTGATTATAGCTATGGACGATGCTAATTTTGATGATTTATGCGATATGGCTAATACTATTGATGAAAAAAATAAAATTGTGCGCATGACTGATTATTGCACTCGCCACCAGGCTACACATATTCCTGATCCTTATTATGGAGGCGAGCGTGGATTCGAATATGTTATTGATTTATTGGAAGATGCCTGCGAAAATCTTTTTTCTCAACTCATTATCACATCAAAAAAATGATCAGCTACTTACAAATAGAACAACTTACCAAATCGTTTGGCGATTTATTGCTTTTCGAGGATATATCTTTTGGAATATCTGATAATCAACGAGTAGCACTCATTGCCAAAAATGGTACGGGTAAAACCACTTTGCTGAATATTATTGCCGGAATCGAAGATTATGATTCGGGAACAATATCATTTCGAAGGGATTTACGGGTCGGCTATTTGGAGCAAAGTCCCGATTTTCCTAAAAACTTGTCGGTAATTGATGCATGTCTCCGAACAGACAATGAGGTTGTACGCACCATAGCTGAATATGAGCACTGTATGCTTAGTGATGACCATAGCAAGTTAGACGATATTATAAACCGAATGGATTTGCACAAAGCGTGGGATTACGAAACACGCATTAAGCAAATTCTGGGCAAGCTGAAAATTACCAACTTCGAACAGCAAATTGGTGAACTGTCGGGCGGACAGCTCAAACGTGTAGCTTTGGCAAATGTATTGATTAGCGAACCCGATTTACTGATTTTGGATGAGCCTACCAACCACTTAGATCTCGAAATGGTAGAATGGCTCGAAGATTTTTTGAAACGCTCCACTATGTCGCTGCTGATGGTTACGCACGACCGCTATTTTTTAGACCGTGTTTGTACTAATATTATCGAAATTGATCATCAAGGATTATTTCAATACAGTGGAAATTACAGTTATTATTTAGAAAAACGACAAGAACGCATTGAAAATTGGAGTGCTGAAAGTGAACGAACCATCAATTTGTATAAAACCGAACTGGAATGGATGCGTAGGCAACCTCAGGCTCGTGCACATAAAGCTAAAGCGCGACAGGAGAGTTTTTACGAAATAGAAGAACGAGCCAAACAGCGCCGAAACAATGACAAAGTGCAATTAGACGTTAAGGCCAGCTATTTGGGTTCCAAAATTTTTGAGGCTAAATACGTTTCCAAAGCTTATGGCGATTTAAAAATTCTCGATAACTATTATTACAACTTTGCCCGTTACGAAAAAATGGGAATTGTGGGTAAAAATGGAACCGGAAAATCAACTTACCTGAAAATGCTTTTGGGCGAAGTAAAACCCGATAGTGGTTCGTTTGATATAGGCGAAACAGTAGTTTTTGGATACTATAGTCAGGATGGTTTGGCATTCGACGAACAAATGAAAGTGATTGATGTAGTGCGCGATATAGCCGAGGAAGTGCATTTGGGGAATGGAAAAAAAATGTCGGCTTCGCAGTTTTTGCAACACTTTTTGTTTACCCCCGAAACACAGTATAATTATGTATATAAACTAAGTGGAGGTGAAAAACGCCGCTTGCATTTGTGTACTGTACTTATGCGTAATCCTAATTTTTTAGTGCTTGATGAGCCTACCAACGATCTTGATATTGTAACACTCAATATTCTGGAAGATTACTTGCAGTCGTTCAAAGGTTGTGTGATTGTAGTAAGCCACGACCGCTATTTTATGGATAAAGTGGTAGATCATTTGTTGGTATTTAATGGAAATGCTGAACTCAAGGA
>CAYXQZ010000421.1:0-2022 GCA_964466415.1 uncultured Paludibacter sp. | reverse complement strand
TCGAGTGTACGACCCGATTCTTCGTCTACGGCAATGGCTGCGGGAAAAGAAAGGTCGTCGGATTTTTCTAAAACTAAATTGACATTATAACCAAACGAGGAAACTAAAATATGCTTACCAATTTGTTTGAAAGCACTAAAATCATAAACCGTATTTAAAACCGGCCAAATTTTGCCTGTTGGAATATAATCTTTGTCAGTTTCAGTGTATTTCAAACTGTTAATTTTCAGATTTGTAGTAAGAATATCCCCACTACTTTCGCCCTTCAAATTAAAATAGGTATGATTGGTAAGATTTATGATTGTTGGCTTATCCGTTTCAGCCTCATAATGAATAATTAGTTCATTATTATTGGTAAAAGTGTAAGTTACAGCAACTTGTAAATTTCCGGGGTAGTTTTCCTCTCCATCGGGACTTAAATACCTGAGAACAATGCCACAATCTGCTTCATTTTCAAAACTTTCACTATCCCAAACCACTTTATCGAAACCATTTATACCTCCATGGTTGTGATTTTCACCATCGTTAAGAGCCAACTGATATTCTTTAGCATTCAATGTAAACCGTCCGCCTTTTATCCGATTGGCAACCCGCCCTACAATGCAACCCATATAGGCGGTGTTGTCGAGATAATCCTCAAAACTGTCTTTGCCCAACACAATATCAACCATTTCTCCATTTCCGTCCGGCACTAACCACGAAGTAATAATTCCTCCATAATTCGTGATTTTTATTGTTTGATTATTTGCATTCGAAAGTGTGTAAAGAAATACTTCTTTCCCGTTTTTATCAAGCCCCCAATTTCTTTTTGTAACCTGCATATTCGTTTTATTTTCCTATCCTTACAAGTACACAACCATGAGCTTCCACTTCAGCACTAAATTCATTTTCAAATTTTCCAACAGTTTTTTTCGTCCAAAGATTTCGAACTTTTAATTTTCCTGCCAAAACCAACTCTTTCCACGAAACAGAAATTTTTCGAGCATTTCCATCATTTATATTAAACATGGCCACATATTTTGCACCTGTTCGGGGCTCTTCGGACATCCATACAACAAGTCCATTTTCGTTTCTGAGTTCCTTTCGGTGTATGGCATGTTGGTTTACCGCAATTACTTCGGCATTGGTAATGAGTTTGGTTGTAATCGCATCATTCTCGGGTAAATATCCACCCAAAATCAATGGAGATTTAAAAATGCACCAAAGAGTCATCAAGGTGTATTTCTCGGTATCAGTAAAACGTGAATATTCGTCTGTAACTTCAGCTATGGTTTTGCCAAGTAAAGAGGCAATCCACGCATCGCCACCTGTTTTGCGAAGTTTACCAATGGGCAGCATATCAGCATCGGGCCAACGTCCGGGTTGGTCAAAATGATTCCATTTGCGTAGCAGTTCAAACTGATGTTTCAGGTATTTCCAACCATCCCAAAAATCGCCCGAAACACGCCACAAATTTGAGTTTTGGGATAAATGTTTAGCTTCAGCAACAGGCGATTCGCCCGGCGACAGACTATACACAATGGCTCTTTTTGAATAGTCGATGGCTTTGCGAACTCCTTCAATTTCAGCTTTATGATAGGGATATGACATATCGTCTACTTTCACAAAATCCACACCCCATGCAGCATATTGTTCGTACACAGAGTTGATATATTCCTGCGCTCCGGCTTTTGTCAAATCCACTCCTTTCATTATGGGCGACCAAATACATGTATCCTTGAGATTAGCCACCTCTTTTGCAAAATAACTTGTGCCTTTAATTGGCGTATTATTGGCAACAGCATTCCAGGGGATACCACGCTGCACATGAATACCAAATTTCAGACCTTTAGCATGAATATAATCGGCCAATGCTTTGAACCCTACACCGGCTTTTGCCGATGGATATTTAACGGTATCAGGTATTAATCGTCCGTATTTATCAAGATTCTGTACTGGTCTATATGTGTTCGATTTAGCCGTATTTATATCTATAGGGTGATACCAACCAGCATCAATCACCACATACTCCCAACCAAATTT
>CAYXQZ010000420.1:0-2032 GCA_964466415.1 uncultured Paludibacter sp. | reverse complement strand
TTTAAATACCGCTGACTGTTTTGGTTCAAAATATTTACCATTCTGTCGGGTGATTGCTATTTGTAAAGGTCGAATCCAATAACTATAATCAGCAGCCGGACCTTTCAGATTTCTTCCTTCGTCGCAAATGGCAGAATACCAGGCCAAAAAATCATCTCCCAAACTTAAATCTGCACCACTCCAGCCATTTATTGCATAACCATCGGCACTGTTATTGAGCATTATTGCCTGCCCCAAACGACCATCGGTGTACATTAACCCTCTTCCTGCCTGTACACTCAGGTCAGCTGGTGATTTGATAAATGGGTGATTCTTAAAGTCGTTTTGCGCAAAGTAAGTTGCTGTTTTTTTTGCTAAAGCCGACCATGACTTGTAATCGTATCCAGTTGTATCAGAAGGATTTGCCAACAGATAAAAATTATCAGGACCTGTATAGCAGCGCACTTCACCCCAATGAATAATGCAACTATCATTGTTTGTGGTGTGCGATTTTAAATCTTTTTCCTGAAAACGCGTTTCGGCTTCGATAGTATGGTCGTCTTGATAGTCAAGCCTCAACTTGTATTCGTAAGGTCGCAAGTGCGGTACAAATCCTGATTCGCCACCAAATTGTCCTCCGGACTGATTTGTAATCATGCGCGAATTGTCAATTTTTATCGCATTGTCAAAAATCCGTTTATGTGTTATACTAACGGAATTTTGTTCGTTGGCAATATTATAAATCATAACCGAAGGTGAGTTTTTATCTCGTCGCATCATGCGGTTAAATTTTTCAATAGCAACATTTACAGGAAAATAGGTTTTCTCTTTCGGATCAGTCAGCACCCATGCAGGTGGTAGTAGCTCATCAATGCCGGGAACACCGCCTGGCTCTTCGTAGATACACAATCCCAATTCGTCGGCATACTTCAGCATTAGTGGATCGCCTATACGACGGTGCATACTCAAACAGTTCAGCCCGATATTCTTAGCATTCTCCACACTCTTTCGAGCCATTTCCGGCGTAGCATAAAATCCAGTTTGCCAATAAAAATTCCAGTCAATAGCCGAACGTATCCGAATACGATTCCCGTTTAAGTAATAATTATGTTCTCCCTTTTCGTTGGCTTTTGCTTCAAAAACCCGAAATCCGAACCGCACATCTTGTTGGTCGGCTACATTATTATTCGATATTTTTATTCTGCAATAATACAAATTGGGATTATCTACATCCCAGCGTTTTGCATCCGGAACAGTTACATTTTTTCGGAAAAGAGTTTCCGTATTTGGTGTAATATCCACACTCCATGAAGTTGAAAAAACACTTTTACCTGTTGGATATGGAATTATTTCTGCTACTACATTCAGCATACGTTGGCTTTGTTCTTTATTTGCAACAGAGAGTTGTAGTTCAATGTTATTAGCATTGGCAGGTAAAAGGTTTTTCACAAAAATGTCTGAAATATAAACCTTATCCGTGGCTATCAGATTTACATCTCCGGCAATACCACCAAAATCGTGACCCGGTATAAGTACATACTTCGAAGCCCAGGTGATATGATGTTCGTCCGACCAACCACGCTGACCACCCGGATTGGTAATCCGGAAAGCTATCCTGTTTTTCTGTCCCGCTTTTATATAATTCGAAATATCGCAAGTATAGGGAGTTTCAGCAATCACATCATAACCTGCCAATTTTTCGTTGACATAAATTTCAATTCGTTGTCGGTACATTCCCACATACAGTCTGATTACTTTGTTTTTCCAATCGGCAGGAATATCGATTTCTTTCGAAAACCAACCTACCCCATGATACCGCCACGAAGGATTTCCCTGTCCGAAAAGTTCTTCGAAGCAAGCCGGTATTTTGGCTACAATTCCTTTTGTAGAAAATAACGGGTTCCACCCGCAACTTGGGCTATTAACAGGTAATTTTGTAATATCCAACTGTTGTGGAAGATAGAGCGAATCTGATTTCCAAACAGCAGTGCTATCGAGCCACACCCGCCACCCATTTCCGGCAAGATGAAGTGTTTGCCTATTATTTTGAGCA
>CAYXQZ010000419.1:0-2059 GCA_964466415.1 uncultured Paludibacter sp. | reverse complement strand
AAATTTCAGTAGCCTTTTTAGTTTCTAAACCAACTTTTTCAGCTACAGTCAATAAATCTTGTTTTGTAGGTATAATGCTATCATTTATAGAGGTGGTGTGGTATCCATTTATGCCATCGCCTGCTAAAATATCGAATGCAGGAGAAAGAAACCATTCTTTATTTCGGAGAATGAAAGCGAAATTTTTAGCATGGTCATCTTTATTTTCAATTAAATAGTTGAATACCATAAGGCGATACAGTTTCCACATTTCCTGTACATTACGCGTGAGTTTCTGACAGAGTTGAAAGATACTTAGATAGTCGATACAAGGTAATCGATAATCGGCATTTAACAATCCGGCTACGCTTACTACATGAAGTTTGCCTTGTGGAGTCCTGTCAAAACGTTCTACCCCAAAATACTTGTTTTCGAACAACCGGGTTTCAGGCATTTCAATACTGCATTTTTTGGCAAGAAGTGAGTATTCATATTCTATTTGGCCAATATTGGCAGGGTCGGATAGTGCACCAAACTTTACAAGCCATTCTTTTCCGTCGAATTTTGTAAAAACTTTGGGACGCGCGCCGCCGGGTGAACCACCCTGTTGGTATAGGGTTTCAATGGAGTCGCCCTGATAGGTGTTATTTGCTAATATTTTTTTTGTTTCGGTAGCTATAAGTTCAAAGTTGACAGCTTCATCGTTGTTCATTACACTTTGATCGGGTCGGAATTCTAACGCTCCTCTACCTGCAGAACCAACAAGTGATAATTTGTCCAGAATTGATACTGTTTTTGGCTGAATACCTTGCTTTTGAAGGTAGCGATCAAGTACCAGTAGACCCCAACCATCGGGCAGGCAGTCATCGAAAACGCCAAAATTACCGCCAAAAGGATGACGTTTGGCCATCATAACTCCGTTTTTTAAAGGAAGTTCAAATGGAGAAATGGAGATGCCATTTGTAAGGTAATTTGTATCATATTCGAAAGCGCAAATGCCTTCTCTGGTCTGAGCCAATCTACCCACTTTGTTATTTCCAAAATATACTTCTACGAGTTCAATTTTCTTCATAATTTCTTTCCTCGTTTACGGATTGAATTTTCCATATCCAAAAGTTCATCAATACTTTGATATTGCTTTTGTGCAAAAAGTGTGTTGAAATCAACAGTCACATCCAATGCAATGGCTAATTTAACGAGATTGTGCAACGAGATTTCACCTGTGCGTTCAAACTTCCTATATGTTTCGATATTCACACCTGCCCGTGCCGCCAAACCATTTTGTGTCAGATTTAATTCTAGCCTGCGACTCTTTACACGAGTTGCTACAGCCTTGCAAATATCAGAAGGAGTTACTGTATTTATTTGTATTATATCACTACTTAATCTCATAAACTATCTTTTATTTGTATTATAATACGAATTACAAAGATAGTATAAATTTGTCAATATTCCAAATCAATGTCATTAAACTGCGCTCAAAGTCCGTTTAAACAGGAAATAAGTTTAGTTTAACAAATTAGTTTTTTTGAGGTATGTAAGAATGCCCGATATTCAGCAATGAATTTTCGGGCATTGTTTTTTTTGCCCTATAAATATAACTTCATATCCAATTCATATTTAGCTCTTCTAACTATTAACGTGAATCATTTATTGACTATTCCATAATTTTGCCAAATCAAATCTATTTGATATTTATGTGCCGAATTATGAAGAATAGACCAAACTTCTTAAAAATAGACACTTTGGTCTGTAAAAATAAAGCAATGAAGCAAATTGAACGAGAAATACGTCCATTTGAATTGATACGTGACTTTAACCGTCGTATTTTACTAACAACAGATGTAGAACCTGTAACAACATATAAAGGAATTCAGAAAATGAATGTTATTGATTGGTTGTTGAAAGAAGAAAATAATCTTTAGAGATTTTCCGGTTTATTCCACCAGCGACAACACATGGCAAATTCATGCTAGAATCATCTACACCTGTTGGTCCAAGCGAAACATTTAATAGTTTTCAACCTCCGTTTAAACAGGATTTAGGTTTAGTTTAAGAGTTAGTTTTTTTAAGGTTAAGT
>CAYXQZ010000418.1:0-2064 GCA_964466415.1 uncultured Paludibacter sp. | reverse complement strand
AGCAAAGAGCTTTCGGGCATTCGCTTTTTTGCAAATTTGTGAACAAAATGTGTTATATTTGTGCCACTAATTGTTTAAATACTATATCCAATGCAAGTCCATCCCAATGCCAAGATAAATATTGGTCTGAATATAACCGAAAAACGATCGGATGGTTATCACACCATCGAAACTGTTTTTTATCCTATTGGTCTTTGTGATATTCTGGATGTGGAACAGTCCAATACTTGTTCCGATTATAGTTTCTCATCGTCGGGTATCGAAATAGATGGCGAGCCTGAGAATAATTTGATAATTAGGGTATTTAAATTGCTCAAAAACACATACGATATACCTCCAGTAGATATTAGTTTGGTAAAACAAATTCCTTTTGGTGCGGGTCTTGGTGGTGGGTCGGCCGATGCTGCGTTTATGCTCAAAGCCCTCAACGAACTTTTTGGTCTGAATATTGATGTGCCCGAATTGGAACGCATTGCTTCGTATATAGGAGCCGACTGTCCGTTTTTTATACAGAATAAACCCGTTTTTGCTACAGGTATTGGAAACGAATTTTCGGAAACAGAGGTGACTTTAAAGGATTATTTTTTGGTATTGGTTAAGCCCGATATTCATGTGTCCACTCCCGAAGCATACTCGTTGGTTGTGCCTCAAAAACCGGTTCATTCGTTAAAGGAATCGATAAAATTACCTGTTGAACAGTGGAAAGATGTTATCAAAAACGATTTTGAAGTATCGGTATTTGCTAAGTATCCTGAAATTGCAGACATAAAAGCCAAATTATACGATGCAGGTGCGGTTTACGCGTCCATGTCGGGTTCAGGTTCATCCGTTTATGGGATATTTAAAAAGGAGCCCAATGAATTTCCTGAATTTGAAAATTGTTTTATTACAGGTGGTTTTCTAGTATAAAGGACATGATGCCGAAAGTATTTTCAGAAATAGAACAGATTAACACGAACATTTTTATACCTTTGCAGCTCTAAAAAATTAGTCAAAATGAGAAATATCTTAATAGCTCTATTTATCATATTATCAGTAGGTTTACAGGCGCAAGACTCTACTAAATCGAGTTCTAGCTTTATGAAAGCGCTTGCTCAGCCCGATTCTGTATCAGGTTCTACGGTTAAAGTATATCAGGATGCTCGTATTGATGCATCTATGGCTGATCGAAAAGCGTTGCATGTTGTTAAATCGGGTACAGGGCAAGGTTTCCGTATTCAGGTTTTTTCGAGCAATGTGCAAAAAACGGCTAAGGCTGAGGCTTTTAAAGTGGAAAAGGAAATCCGTTCGGTTTTTCCCGAATTGGGCGTTTATGTGAGTTATACTTCACCATTTTGGAAAGTACGTGTTGGCGATTTTAAAACTACAGCCGAAGCTCAAGCCTTTAGACCACAATTGATTGATGCTTTTCCACAATTAAAAAATGCTATTTATACCGTAAAGGAAAAGATAAATTATTAATTACACACATGGATTTTGATATAAATAAACCCGTTCCGTTCGACGATGAAAAAACGGAAAAAATTGCTTTTCATTACAAGGAAATTCTGAAGTTACTCGGCGAAGATGCCGAACGCGAAGGTTTGCTTAAAACACCCGAGCGTGTTGCAAAAGCGATGCAGTTTTTGGTGCAAGGATACGAACAAGTACCCGAACAGATTATTCAGTCGGCTATGTTTACCGAAGATTACCGCCAGATGGTGATAGTGAAAGACATTGATTTTTATTCGATGTGCGAACATCATATATTGCCGTTTTTTGGCAAAGCACATGTAGCATACATTCCAAATCATAAAATTACAGGTTTAAGTAAAGTTGCTCGTATAGTGGATGTATTTGCACGGAGGTTGCAAGTGCAAGAACGCCTTACCACTCAAATCAAAGAGTGCATTCAGCAAACATTAAATCCCATGGGTGTAATGGTAGTTATTGAGGCTCAGCATCTTTGCATGCAAATGCGTGGGGTTCAAAAGCAACATTCCATTACTACCACTTCCGATTTTTCGGGCGTTTTTCAGCAAGCCAAAACCCGCGAGGAGTTTATGAATTTGATAAATAAGAAAT
>CAYXQZ010000417.1:0-2066 GCA_964466415.1 uncultured Paludibacter sp. | reverse complement strand
CCATGCTCACGAATGCTTTGAACAATAGGAATTTGTCCGAGCAAGGGCACATTTAACTCTTCGGCCAGACGTTTTCCACCATCTTTGCCAAAAATATAATATTTATTCTCGGGCAATTCGGCAGGTGTAAACCATGCCATATTTTCGATTAATCCCAAAACGGGAACATTCACTTTGTCGTTGGTAAACATATTCGCTCCTTTACGAGCATCGGCCAAAGCTACATCCTGAGGTGTAGTAACGATTACAGCACCCGTAATTCCAAGTGTTTGAACCAATGTAAGATGAATATCGCCAGTGCCAGGAGGTAAATCCATAATAAAGAAATCCAATTCACCCCAATAAGCATCGGTAATTAATTGTTTCAGGGCATTGCTCGCCATACTTCCACGCCATACAAGCGCATTGTTAGGATCTACAAAAAATCCTATCGAAAGCATTTTCACACCGTACTTTTCGATGGGTATTAAGCATTGTTTGCCATCAATATCCTCCATTTCGGGACGAGCATCTTCCACTCCAAACATTTTGGGCATGGATGGGCCATGAATATCGGCATCGAGCAAACCCACTTTATAACCCAATGCTGCCAACGAAATGGCTAAATTCGACGAAACAGTTGATTTTCCAACACCACCTTTACCTGAGAAAACAGCAATAATATTTTTCACTTCAGGAAGTATCGAAACCACTTTTGGCTTGGGTGCTTCTTTCATTTCAATGCCTATATTGCCCTTAATATCAATATCTTCGCCAATATAAGTCAATATGGCTTGTTCGGCTGCTTTTACTACTGATTTGGCAAACGGGTCGTTGGCTTTTTCGAAAACCAAGGTGAACGATATTTTATTTCCTTCGATATGCAAGTCGTCTTTTAACATGCCCGACGAAACTATATCTTTACCAGTGCCGGGATAACGCACATGTTCCAGTGCATCGAAAATTAATTTTGGGTATAATGTCATTGTAATTATTATTTACGATTTATCTATTTACGATTTACAATTTTAGTTTAAACAAACTACAGCATTAAATCAAATTTGCTATCTATTTGTTCACACTCACAAATAAAAATAACAATTATTAATTGCGTTTAAAGCGGCAATTCAATTATACCGTTGGTAGCTACAATTTCTTTTCCAAACAAATAATCCGACCCACCTTTATAGTCGCTTACTTTGCCGCCTGCTTCGGCAACTAGTAGCGCACCAGCTGCAACATCCCAAGGTTTCAGGTCGTATTCCCAAAATGCATCAAACCTACCACAAGCCACATAAGCCAGGTCAGCCGCAGCAGAACCTAAACGGCGCACTCCTCGGGCGCTGGTCATTGCCCATTTAAACATCTCCACGTAAGCATCCAACCGACTAAAATCGGAATATGGAAAACCTGTAGCTAATAAGGCATTTCCAATTTCGGAACGTGTGGAAACACGTATGGATTTTCCGTTCAGAAATGCACCACCGCCTTTCCATGCATAAAAGCATTCGTCGTGACCAACTTCATATACTACTCCTGAAACGAGTTCGTTGTTATCGAGCAAGGCAATACTCACTGAATAAATTGGTAAACCGTGAATATAATTGGTAGTTCCATCCAAGGGGTCGATTACCCAATTGAAGCGTTCGCCTCGTTTGTCATTTGTTCCCTCTTCGGCAATAAATCCAGCATCGGGAATTAAAGTCTGTAAAGCTTCGACAATACGTATTTCGGCAGTTTTATCCACATAACTCACCAAATCGTGTACACCTTTGACTTCAATTTTCGAGTCGTCGAAGGTTTTGCGTTCTTCGGCCATAAAACTGCCCGTAGTACGAGCTATTTCGCAAACTTGCAGTGTAAGTTCTTGATAATTAATGTTCATTGCATTCCTTTTGATTTTTTGCAAAGTTATAGAAATATTAGTTTGTATGCAACATAAAAAACCAAAAGGCTAATACATTCAATTGTATCAGCCTTTTGGTTTAAAAACGTACTAGAATGAATTAGCGAATAGTAATTTTTGTAGCTTTGCCGTCAACTTTCAAGATATAAATACCTTGTTTTAGTTCCAATTTAATTTCGCG
>CAYXQZ010000416.1:0-2073 GCA_964466415.1 uncultured Paludibacter sp. | reverse complement strand
AAATAAATTACACGTTCGAATACAAGCAGCCCGATATAAAATTGTGGTTCGATGAAAACCAAATGGACAAAGTGTTTTACAACCTATTGGCCAATGCATTTAAATACACGCCAGCTAAGGGAAGCATTGCGCTTAAAGTGGAAGTGGTTGATTTCAATGTGATTACTACAGTTACAGATAGTGGTGTTGGTATCGACAAGAATGCTTTGACTTATATATTCGATCGTTTTTATCAGGCCGAAAATAGCTCGATGGACACAACAACCCGTCAGGGTTCTGGTATTGGTTTGGCCTTGGCCAACGGAGTAGTTGGGCTACATCATGGCAAAATTGAAGTTGCGAGTGAAGTAAATAAAGGAAGCATTTTTGCAGTTACATTGATGATGGGTGAAAACCATTTTGAAGATGCTGAAAAAACGCATTTTAAAGAACATGAAAGCAATTTTATTGCTGAAATAATTACTCCCGACAAAGAGTTTATCGAAGAAATAAAATTTTCGCAACAGAAAGTGAACGCACAAAATTCCAACATACTCATTATTGAGGATAACGAAGAACTTTTACAGTTGCTATCCGGAATTTTCGAGCCTATTTATAAAGTTACAACAGCCACCAATGGTGTGGAAGGTTTCGAAAAAGCCACTGAAGTACAGCCGGATATAATTCTGAGCGACGTGATGATGCCGCGCATGTCGGGCGTGGAGATGTGTTCGAAACTTAAATCGAATTTTGAAACATCGCATATCCCCATCGTATTGCTAACAGCCCAAACTGCTGCCGACTATGTGGTACAGGGCTTGCTTACAGGCGCCGACGATTATATTGTGAAACCTTTCAATACCAAAGTATTAGTAACCCGATGTAATAATTTGGTAAATTCGCGCAAACTCTTGCAACAGAAATTTGCACTACAAATCGATATTGATCCACAATTAATTGCCACCAACTCCATCGACCAGCAATTACTCGAAAAAGCAACCCTGATAGTTGAAAAAAACATCGATAATGCCGAATTTGATGTCAATGCCTTTGCATCGGAAATGTGGCTGAGTCGCACCAACTTATTCAACAAACTAAAAGGCGTTACGGGGCAAACACCCAACGACTTTATTGTCAATATCCGCCTGAAAAAGAGTATTTACCTTTTACAAAATAATCCTGAACTTTCAATTGCCGACATTACAGTTCAGGTTGGATTTGGTTCTACTAGTTACTATATCAAAAAATTTCATAAGCTGTTTGGAGTAACGCCGGCTCAATATCGGAAAAAAGAATAGTAAGAGTGCTTTGTTTTTCTTGATATGTAATTAGATATTCCACGATTTGTATTACCTTTGCAGCCGCTTTTTGCGGTGTGGACTGCAAAAACGTGTGCTTGAATACCACGTAAAAAACAAGAGAAAATGAAAAAACAAGTCTCCGTCGCCTTTATGGTGCTGGGTATGCTTTTTACAGTATGCCTTATCGTTTCCAACATTGTAGAGCAAAAACTGATTTTAATCGGTCCTTATGAAGCCACAGCTGGCTTGCTCTTATTTCCTATTACATATATTGTAAATGACTTGATAGCCGAAGTATGGGGCTATCGCAAAGTGCGCTTAATTATTTGGAATGGTTTTTTGATGAATTTCCTTGCCGTACTGGTTTTTAAACTGAGTATTTGGGTGCCAGGCTCTGAAAATTTCACAAATCAAACTGCATTTGCTTCGGTTCTAGGCAATACCGAACGCATGGTAATTGCTAGTTTTATTGCTTTTTTGTTCGGTGCATTTCTCAATGCCTTTGTAATGAGCAAGATGAAGATACTTCAAAAAGGTCGTGGATTTTCTATTCGCGCCATAGTATCCACAATAGTTGGCGAAGGAGCCGATTCGCTCGTGTTTTTCTTTATCGCTTTTAGCGGTGTTATTCCACTTGACGATTTATGGAAACTTATCTTGACACAGGCTGCCATGAAAACTGGATACGAAATTATTGCACTGCCAATCACCAATTATTTAGTAAAATGGGTTAAAAAACGCGAAGGAATAGATGTTTACGATACAGAAATATCGTATAATCCATTAAATGTAA
>CAYXQZ010000415.1:0-2089 GCA_964466415.1 uncultured Paludibacter sp. | reverse complement strand
CAGACTCTTTCTGAAATGAAAGATAAATATATTGGAAAAACTGGTACAAAAGAAAGAGAAGAATACGAATACGAACTTAGAATGGATGTTTTAGGTAAAATGATTAAATCCGCGAGACAAGAACGTCATTTGACACAGGAAGAACTAGGACAATTAATTGGTGTACAAAAAGCGCAAATATCTAAACTTGAAAGTAGCGCAAATAGTGCGACAATCGACACGATTATTAAAGTTTTCAAAGCATTAAAAGCCGAGATTAACTTTAACGTTAAACTTGAAAACACCTTTGTGGAACTTACCTGACAAATAGCCAGAGCCATACGGCAAGCGTTCAGCGCCAAGTTTTAAGCTACTGTGGAGCGGATATTTTTCACATTCCTCAAAACGGTGTTTCGTCGTTCGGACCACCGCCTGAGAATCCCGAAGGGGTGCTTTTTTGTCCTTTATCGTAAAATGCTTCGCCGGGGAAGTCATTCATTTTGGAAGGAATAGTTTGATAACCTTCAAAACTTTCGTCGCCGCTCATATCATCTTTGTTGGTAAATTTGGCATAAGATGCTTTGAATTTTAACAATACATCACCTGTAGCACCATTACGATGCTTGGCTACAATTATTTCGGCTAAACCTACGAGCGAGTTTCCTGCAGCATCTTCGGTAATGCGATAATACTCAGGACGGTGAATAAAGCAAACCATATCGGCATCCTGCTCAATAGCTCCAGATTCACGTAAGTCGGACAATTGAGGGCGCTTTCCTTCGTGTCCGGTTCGACCCTCCACACCACGATTGAGCTGCGAGAGTGCAATAATCGGAATATCAAGCTCTTTGGCTAAACCTTTGAGCGAGCGCGAAATAATACTTACTTCCTGCTCGCGACTACCAAAACTCATTCCACTGGCATTCATAAGCTGCAAGTAGTCAATAATTAAGCACTGTACTTTGTGTTCTTTAACCAAGCGGCGAGCTTTACTTCGCAACTCAAAAACCGACAAACTGGGCGTATCATCCACAAAAATTGGCGCATCGAGTAGCAAGTTTATATCGCGGTCAAATTTTTCCCATTCATACTTTTCCAATTGTCCATTTTTTATCTTTTCACCCTCGAGCTGACAAACATTCATTATCAAACGATTCACCAGCTGCACGTTCGACATTTCGAGCGAGAAAACAGCCACTGGAGCATTGTAGTCTACTCCCATATTTTTGGCCATCGAAAGTATAAATGCTGTTTTTCCCATGGCGGGACGAGCAGCAATAATTATTAAATCGGAGCGCTGCCAACCCGAAGTAATTTTATCCAATGCATGAAAACCGCTGGGTACTCCACTTGCACCTTGTTTAGTAGCAGCAAGTTGCATACGCTTACGCGCCTCTTCAATCACCGGGTTTATCTGGGTTACATCTTTTTTCTGACTATTTTGCGATAGTTCAAACAACATCCCTTCGGCTTCTTGCATCAAATCATCCACGTCCGATTTATCGTCGAATGCTTTGGTTTGTATCTCGGTTGAAACACGTATCAACTCACGCGCAAGGTATTTTTGGACAATAATGCGCGAGTGATACTCCAAGTGAGCTGCCGACGAAACTTTGGCTGTAAGCAAAGTAATATAATAGGCACCACCAACATCATCGATATTGCCATTCTTACGCAATTGCTCTGTAACCGTATGCATGTCAATAGGTTCTTGATGCAATGCAAGTGTCATAATAGCCTCATAAATTTTTTGATGAGCCATTTTGTAAAAACAGTCAGGCTTCAAAATTTCCGAAACCATGGAATAAGCATCCTTCTCGAGCATGATTGCACCAAGAACAGCTTCCTCTAACTCAGGCGCTTGAGGAGGAAGTTTGCCATATTCATTTGCCGGCACAGGTAAAGCGGCATTGTTTTTCTTCTGATAATTACGTCGTTCGGCCATTTCTTATTTGTCAAAAAAATTTATTTTTTTTGGGACTTCAAAAGTACAAAACAAAATCGAATCATCCATAATAAATATTTCAACAGCTGTTGAAAACTTTTATTTTTTGAATTCTATTTCTAAACGTACATTTATTCGATAAAACCACCACCCAGAATTCGACCA
>CAYXQZ010000414.1:0-2090 GCA_964466415.1 uncultured Paludibacter sp. | reverse complement strand
AATCAATTTCCTGTAACTGGAAGTCCGCGTTCGTTAGTAATTTTGGTTAACTTTAGCGATAAAAGTTATGTTACACCAAATGCTAAAAATGCGTTTACTAATTTATTAAACCAGATAGGGTATAGTACTAATGGAGGTACTGGCTCAGCTCGCGATTATTTTTTAGAGAGTTCTTTCGGGCAGTTTTCACCTCAATTTGATGTTGTTGGCCCTTTTACTTTGCCAAATAACATGAGTTTTTATGGTAAAAACAATGGGTCGGGCGATGATGAAAACCCGCAACAAATGGTAATTGATGCATGTGCTGCTGCCGATGCTGCTGGTATTGACTTCAAACAGTATGATATTGACAATAATGGAATTGTTGATAATATATTTGTATATTATGCTGGAAACAACGAAGCAGAAGGAGCCAGTGACAACACAATATGGCCTCATAGATGGAGTTTATCAAATTACAGTACCAAGTTTGATGGTAAAACAATTTTTGATTATGCCTGTACTTCCGAACTTAATGGTTCAAGTGGCTCGAACATGTGTGGAATTGGAACATTTACGCATGAATTTGGACACGTTTTGGGTTTGGTGGATTATTACCACACAAGTGATAATAATAAAAAAACGCTTGAAAACTGGAGTATAATGGATGGAGGGGCTTATAATAATGTGGGACGAACACCACCTAGTTACTCAGCATTTGACCGTTTTTATTTGGGTTGGCTTACACCAGTAATATTAACTAATGCACAAAATATTACTTTAACTCCATTAAATTCGACTAACAAAGCATTTTTAATTGCTCAAAATTCAATTCATAATTTAAATGGAAGTAATCCAAATCCAACTGAGTTTTTTATTCTCGAAAACAGGCTTAAAACTGGCTTTGACTCGTATTTGCCAGGCGAAGGAATGTTGATTTGGCACATTGATTATAATTATAGCGATTGGCAAAATAATAGTCCTAATAATTATTCAGGTACTTATCAAACCGAAAGCAGTCACATGGGCGTATACTTACAACCGCTTGTAGGTAGTTCAACTACACCTGGAAATGCATTTACATCAGGTTCTTTTTATCCTACACTTTGGAATGGCACAGATATAAATAAACCAATTACGGAAATAACAAAATACAACCAAGATATAAAATTCAAATTTAGAGGCGGTAGTTTTGAAATGCGTCCTCCTATTGCTAATGAGGCAACTGAACTGACTGCTAAAAGTTTTGTTGCAAATTGGAGTACTGTTGAAAATGCAACCAAATACTGGTTAACTGCTTACAGCTTAGCCAATGGCGAATCGACTGAAACCGAAGGGTTTGATAACGGACTTAAATCAAATGGAGAATGGAGCACCACAGCAATAGCAGTAACAAGCTCTAAAAATTTTAGTGGGAAGGCTGTTCCAGCTATTCAATTTCAATACAAAGATGAAAATATTAAAACGCTAAAATATCCACATAGCATAAAGCAACTGAGTTTCTTTATAAAATCAATAGGTTCCGAGAGTGGTATTGTACAAGTAAAAGCAAGTAACGAATTGGGATGGACAATAATTGACGAAATTGCTTTAAATGCCAATTATTCAACAATCAAAAAATACGATTTTGCTATTAATGAAAATTATAATCAATTTATAATTAGCTATAAAACAGCACATAACAATGTAGCTATCGATGATATAACGGTTACTTACCCAGTTGCTATCGAGTATATTTGCAAAAGCAAGTTATTATTGAATAATACCGATACTTTACGCAATTTAGTGTCGGGTCGCCAACATTTCTACAAAGTAAAAGCAGGCGATTTATATGATAATATAACTGATTTTTCGAACCTAATGCCGGTACAGCCACTACCCTACCCTGATACTCAAGTATTAAGAGTGGAGCGATTACCAAACTCATCGGAAATACTTGTTTTTACGGAAAATACGGACGATAATATATTAATTTACAATACGATAGGTAGATTAATTGCTTCAATCAAACCAACCGATTTAAAAGTTAATATTTCGAATTATCTCCATAAACATAACCTGTATATAATTATTGCAGGCGATAAACAAAACAAATTTGTTTATTAGAAATA
>CAYXQZ010000413.1:0-2131 GCA_964466415.1 uncultured Paludibacter sp. | reverse complement strand
GCGTTTTCAAAACTGCGTTTGCCTTTTTTGTCAACTTTTCCGTTCACAGTGCCTACTATAGCCAAAGGACGACGAACGCCTTTAAATTTTGCTATGTCCTTTAAGTCGAGTTTGATACGCAGGATTTTCTCGGTTTCGCCGGCTTTAAATTCAATGGGATCGAGTGTAATTTGTTTGTTTTTACGGCTAAGTTGTAATGATACAGGCTCGTCAAATCCTTTGGTGCGTAGTATCTCAACTTTTAAGTTGAATATGGAATCTTTGACTGAAATGCGAATTGGATCTTTCAAATGTTTTTCGATATCTGATGAAAAATGCAGTGAGAAAGGTGATTCTTTGACCACTTCGGCTACAAAACTCGAAGCGGCAATATGGTGTGTGTAATAAAATGCTTGCATCATGTTTTCGGCAGGTACTGCTTCTTGAACTTGTGCTTCCACAGCATTATTCCCATTCGCATTTTTTGCAAATAGGCGGATATCCATAGTTTGTTCTTTTGCATTTTTTGGAGCAGTAACCGACACTTCCCACTTGGCACCTATAACTTCTAAACTGCTTGTAGTAAATCCTTTTGGTAAACCCTTTAATTCTAAATCGAGGCGTGGTGTTTTTTTATCGGGTGTTTCAATGTCCAACATAAATGTGGCAGTTCCTCCTTTTGGAATTGTGATATTGGCCGGCGAAACGAAAACCTTGAAATTGGGAGTTGTCACTTTTCGCTCCAATAAATAAAAATAATCGAGCCCTGAACCGTGCAAAACGTCCTCCACAACTAACCTGTAGGTTCCTGTTTGAGTTGCTTTGTAATTCAAAACTGGGTCGGCATGATGGGTCATCATACCTTCCAAAGCATCTTCAGTATCATCAGCTTCAGCCACTTTTACGTTATTTGCATTGTACAATGTTAGCTTTGCATCAAGCATAGAAGCTATTTTTCGTGCCACGAGCTCTATGGTAAGTTGTTCGTTTTTAGTTAATTCCAAGTTGTATGTTATCTGCTTTTGATTTGCGCGAAGCGAATCGTAAACCATAGAGTAGGGTAGAAGTGTCGTGCTTTTTGGCAATATGTCAACATTTGCCGTTTTGCCTATGGCAAAAAATGGAATAGAATTACTCTTAAATCCATTTTTTCCATCGATATTTAAATATCCTTTTCCTTCAAAATCGGGTTTAAATTTCACTTCCAATTTGTCAATATTAACTGCTCTCAAATTTACGGTAGTGGATTTCCCTGTTTTGCCCACAGCGGGATAAATGTATTCGATAAATGGGATTTCGCCCACATCAATTCTGTAGTTAAAGTCTTCGCGACCTCTGTAAATGGCATCGTGAATAAGTAATGTGTAAATATCATCTTCGGGAATGTTGGTGATAATCACAGGATCAACTCCATTGCGGTAATCATCGTTAAAGGCAATTTCTTTTCCTTTGCTATTGCGAATTGTCATAACAGCTTGGAACCAACCCGGCACAGCATCGGCAATGTAAGGAACATAAGTTCTGGCCTTGGCTGATGCCACTATGACAGCCCCTTTTTGAGCTTTGAAACTAAAATAATCGCGCTCGCCGGGCAAAATCTGACCACAAACAGTTGCAGGTAGCGACTCTATTGCAGTTGGTTTATTCAGTGTTGAACCTTTTATTTCGAGCACATCAGGGTATTGACCAATCTCAAAAATTAGTTTATTAGAAACTCCTTTGTCCGATTGTAAACGAAAATCGCATAAGCCAATGGGGGCGTTTTTATCAATTGTGATGCGAATTTTCAAACGGTCGGCCATTTGTGGACTACTTTGATCGTCGAATTTTTTTCGCACAAATTTTTTAGCGTTTTCAGGAGCTTTCAGTATTTCCGACTTCACACCTTTTGCACCAATAAAAACTTCGGTTGCTTGATTAATATTTAATCCGCCAACTTCCACTTCGAAACTGGTGCCAGCCTGTCCACCTGCAGGATAAATATATGCCATCGACATTTTTTGAGCAAAATTACTTGCTGAAAACGCTGTTAGCAAAACAAAAATGATAATTTTTTTCGTGTGTAATCTCATGGTGGATTATTTTATTAATTCTAGGAGAATACCATTGCTCTGACCGCTTTTACCAAGCGATGGCAACATTGGTAATGCAC
>CAYXQZ010000412.1:0-2164 GCA_964466415.1 uncultured Paludibacter sp. | reverse complement strand
GAACTTGGATTTGGAATTGAATATTCTTTCAGTTTCGATAATGTGTAAGTACCACCCGAAAGAGTTGTTTTTAAATCAGTAACTTCGAGCGTATTTCCATCCGTATTATGTAAGATGTAGAGTAGGCCTGTTGAATTATCAAAAGCTAAATCGCAACTCTCACTGCGGTTTGTTTTGTATTTTCCAACATACAGAAAATCGTTATTTACGTTGGGATTAACATCGTATACCCACACATAACCACCATTTTGATGCGCTAAAAACAGCAAGCCACCCATTCCTTTTTTTGATGTATAAACTGCGCCGGTTGCTGAACTTACAAAACCTATTTTTTGCAAATAAGAGTCGGGCACAAATGTAATTCCTTCGGGGCCTGTATTGTCGGTATTTGTCATTGGTGAAGGTGATGCTAATAAGTTCCACGAATTGAGCTTTGTTACGCCAGTAAAATTGCTATTAAACGTATATTTCCGGATTTCGTAACTATTTTCATCGATGGTATAAAACTCATTACCTGAAGTATTTACTTGTGTAATCCCTTCCGGTCCATCGGAATTCGAAGTTGTACCAAGTAACGAAAATTTAGATATATTACCATTGTATTGCAAAGCAACAAAATGACCGGCATCACCTACAGCTAAGAGTCGTTTTAAATCATTATTCCAATACAATCCACTTAATTCAACCACAGAGTTGGATAAAACAGATGAGATATTGCTTGAATTCGCCCACGAAACTGATGGCCATGCCGATTGACAGAAACCGGAAATCGAACTAATTAAAGTTAGCAATAATATAATTAAATTTTTCATCCTTTCATTTCTTCAATACTATTAATCCCATCGCGATTAAATCCAACACGATAGCGTTTGAATTTTTCGTCGTCATCGTATTTGTATTGTACAATAATATTGATATAATAATTTTTTATACCCATAATTTTATCGACGGTTTCGTTTTCGTTAAGCACAAACAGTGGAACTTCGGGATTGTCGGTCTTTCGCATAAACGAAAGTAGGTTAAGCCGCACTATTTCAACCACACCATCAATATCGTAGCTGGTATTCTCATCCAACATTTTTCGATTAATATGCACTGTTTTGCGGTAAAGGATAATTTTTTCTTTCGAATAACGGTTATCCGCTTCGATGAGAGGAATGCGACTACGAACGCGAATTATATCGCGGGGAGCATTTTCATCAAGAATAAAGTCGAACGATTCTTTACTAAAACCTATCTCCTTGTCTTTAACACTGATGCTGGTTTTATTGTCGTAGTATTTGGTGCTGATTTTTTGTGCAAAATAATAACGCGATAGCTCTTTAATCCTATCTTTCAGCATATAACTCACCACCAAAGCAACAAAGAATGGCATAGTGAGATTGCCATACGTTTGCTGAAACGAAAATGCCACCGCAGTAGCAAAAATCATGGAAAGCCCCGCAGCCAGACTTAAATAAATTTGTTCAATCCATACACCATCGCGTTTCTTTTTGGCATTGATAAATAAATCGCTTTCAACATATTTTTTAAGCGCACCTAGTCTGAAAATTAAATCTTTATTTTTGTTTGGACTATCAGCTTCAACATGCATGTAGTTACAAGCAGTTTTATGTTCACGCTCTTTTTCCAATGCACGGAAAATGAGTGGCTCCAGTTGTTTTCGCAAATCAATATCGTTTAAGTGTTTGAATTGATTAAGCAGTCCGAATAATTCCTTTTCGGTCAAATTGGTCATAAATTCATCGCCAAAAGCGTAGTAATTATACACCACTTTATTTACGGTTGGTGTTTTAATAATGGTTGCTAAGCTTCGGTATCTTTCTAAAATTTCAGACGTTTCGTCCAGAAAATTGGTTATAAGCAATTCTCTATCGTCGCTCGGAGCCGCTTTGAAAATATAGGCCAACTGGTCACGGATGGCACTTTTGTAGATAGCCGAAAACATTTTAATCTGATATTCGTATTCGGTAATATTACTACGGGTAGGAGTGGATGCCAAATGACGCATTGCAGTTTCCAGGTTTTTGAGTGGCAGTGCATCGCCTGTAGCTATATCACGAACCAAAAATACGGGTGTAATTAGTCGGATATTGGTGCGAATGTCTTTGTAAAAATCTTCGCGCGAATAAGTAGCGGGATTTATGTCCAAACTATTGGGCAC
>CAYXQZ010000411.1:0-2167 GCA_964466415.1 uncultured Paludibacter sp. | reverse complement strand
GTAGCAATGGGAAATTCGGAACGTCAACGCGTAAAGACGGCTTCAACTACCGATAATCAAACAACTACAGTTATTGAAGTAGAAGGTGAAAATGCAGCAGATAGGATGTGGTTAATGAGTAACGAAGGATTTACGCGTGGATTTGATAATGGATTTGATGGTATTAAACTAAAAGGAAGTGCATTAAACCCCCAACTTTATGCCGTTGAAAAAGATGGTGAATATCAAGTTAATTCGGTTGATGATTTAAATAATACAACACTTGCATTTCAGGCAGGTCAGGATACTGAATATAAAATCAAATTTACACATAGCGAAAATACTTCTTTGAAATACAATAAAATACTTTTGCATGATTTAATAGAAAACCGTATTGTTGACATTACTAGCAATGGATCAGAATATACATTTAATGCCACTTCAGCGAGTTCATCTGTTTTACGTTTCAAAATTATTACACAAACCAATAATTCAGAAACTTTGAAATCGGATGTATCAAAAGCCTACTATTTTAATAATCAGCTATATGTTCAAAATTTCAGTGATATATCTGGAAGAGTTTATGTTTATGATATTTCGGGTAGAACAGTAGCCATAAAATCAATTCCTTCTAACGAAAATATCCAAATCGCTACTCCAAGAAGTAATGTTTATATTGTAAAAACTGTAATTGGAAACTCATCTGAAACCACAAAATTGTTTTTAAAATAAATCATTTAAATAAAAATCAAAACTTTGCAGGGCATAAATCAGTTTTATACTGTTTTATGCCCTACTTATTTGATTGACGTTTATTGATAATATTCAACTCTTAAGTTTGTTTTTTATTAATCAATTGATTATAATTTTGAAATAACTATAAAAATTACTACTTTTGCCGAATTAATTACTACATACATTGTAGTAATTAGTATGAATAATATAAAAATGACCAATTCTATTATAGTTCAGAACATGAAAAAAGTTCGACTTGCTTTTTTACAAAACTTTCAAAATTCGACATTAAAACACATAGCATGTCTTTTGATAATTTTGTTTTTCAGTTTATCTGAAATAAAAGCTGCAACAATTACTTCTACTGGTAGTGGTAATTGGAACTCAACAACTGCAAATGCACCATGGCCAAGTGGCATTGTACCTGCTGTAGGCGACATAGTGATAATTGCCAATACACATACTATAAATCTAACAGTAGCTGTAACAAAAACAGCTGGTACAGTAACTGTAAGCCAAGGTGGTACACTGAATCTTAATGCATCACTTACTATACCTGCAACTGCAGCAGCCGAAATTACAGTAAGTGGCACATTAAATATTAATGCAGTAAATGGATTATTAAGAACCGGGAATGCTGGAGCAGGCTCTAACGCTGTAGTTACAGCAACTGGAATTGTAGACATAACTACTTCTGCGGCATCTGAAAACGTAACCGTTTGGGATTTACAAACTGGAAGTACATTAAAATTAAGCGCGCTGGGAGCTCAAACATTAGATCCTGACTTTGTGGGTGCAGCAGTTGACAATTTAACATTGTCAGGTTCTGGAGCTAAAACTCTGGGAGAAAACACTACAGTAAGTCAAGTTTTATCATTGGAAGGAACTGCTTCACTTTTACTTGGAGGATTTACCTTAACTTATGGCGCAAATTCAACCTTACAATACAAAGGATCAGCTACTGTAACTGCAACAACAAACGAATTTCCGAATGCATTTGCTGGTACAGGAGGATTAATTATTGACCAAGGGGCTGGAAATTCAGTAGTTCTGAATGCAAATAAAACGGCATTATCACTTATAAATATCAAATCGGGAAATCTTGATTTAAATACCTTTACGGCAAATAGAGCTGCTGCAGGTGGATCGTTAACTATTGCAGCAAATGCTGGTTTAATAATTGGTGGAACAAATACGTTGCCTACAAATTTTTCTACTCATTCGATAAATTGTAGTAGTACAATTAATTATGCTGGTACTAATCAAACTATTGCAAACCTAAATAGTAGTCAAACTTATGGAAATTTGACTTTAAGAGGTAGTGGTACAAAAACTTTGCAAGTTGCCACAACCAGTATTTGTAATAATTTTACACTTGCTGGAAGTGCAATTACAACAGCGGTTGTTGGTTTAACAATTGGAGGTAATGTTACATTAGGAACTGGTACAACTT
>CAYXQZ010000410.1:0-2174 GCA_964466415.1 uncultured Paludibacter sp. | reverse complement strand
TCAAACCGGCTGTATAACCTTCGGCAGAGCCACCCATTATATCTTTGTCGTTCAAATTAATATAGTCATAACGGAAAGTTAACTCCATATCGCCCCATTTTTGACCTCTGTTAGGCTGATTAAATTCACCCTGAGCTTTGTCGTACACTTGACTACCTCCAAAAAGCAGGTAAGTGGCTTGTGCATAAAAGCCACCAAAATTAAGCGTTGCCAAATTATTATTGCGGAACGTTTTATTGTTAAGAATTTCACTTTGAACACCTAATCCTTTATAGAAACCAGCAATTTCGATATTCGAAATGGTTTGACTTTTTAATTGTGGGATTAAATCGGTATCCAAGTATTTTTTACGGTTAATACTACTCAAAGAACGGGTGCTATAACGTGCCATACCATATTCACCGGGCGCAACATCCGTTTTTGGAGTGCGGTACGAATAGCCATAAGCGGCATGAATACCGTAATCTTTATTTTCGCCAAATGGCTGCAAAACAAATTTTCCTGTCAACGAATAACCTTGGTCACGACCGAAATCTTTGTTGTTATCTTCCACATACGTTAGAATCTCCAAATCTTTAATTTCCTGGAAAAACACACCACCAGCAACTAAAAAACGAGGAGCATTGTAGGTTGCATCCCAGCCAATATGACGTGAAGGTGCAAAAGTATTTACCACCATAGAGCGTTCCATAAAGTTTAAATAGCGCGACGATGAAGTTTGCGACATAGAGAATTGCTCTTTAAAGTTACCAACACGTGTACTAAGTCCTTCCATGAAATTAGTGAAGTTGTACTGAATAATGGCATCTTCCAACTCCAACGCTCCGTTCGACACATTGAGGTCTATTTCGCCGTACCAGTTTTTGGTCAGGTTTGCTTTTACAGCAAAACGTGCACGTCGAATAGTAATACCATTTCCGATAGGGTTTAAATCATCATTCAGAAAAAATTGTCCATCAGTTTGTATCCTAATGTCGTACCAAAGTTTGTAGTCTTGTTTTGGAGTTTCAAAAACCAAAACGCCACTGCGCATTTCTGCATTTAAAGGAGTTCTGTCAACTTTTCTGCCATACTGGTCATAACGAACATCTTGATTTGTTGATGTTTGCGCAAACACTGTCATGGCCGACAAAATAATTGCTGTGATTAATAATGCTTTTTTCATAAAAATTGAATTGTTTGTTTTACATTGATTTACTAAAATCCGATAAGTTTGTGTTTTTATCTAAGTTTAATTTTTTTCGAAGGCGATAGCGGCTTATCTCAACACTTTTAGGTGAAATATTCATTAGCGGAGCAATTTCTTTGGACGAAAGTCCGATGCGCACTAATATTAATAATTTTTTTTCAAGTTGTGTTAAATCCGGAAATTCCTGATTCATTCGGTTTATAAAGTTTTTGTTTGCAACCTCAGCTTTTTGATATATTACATCTACTTCGTTGCTGAAGCTCATTTTTTGTCGGAGCGCTATCAATAGCTGCGTGATAATTTCATCTTTTTTGACAATATCCTTGCATTTTATAGCTTCCTCTAAATGTGCACTTACAGTTTCGAGATACTGCCGCTGTTCACCAATATTGAGAGAGTATGTAACAATTTCGCTTTTTTGTTCTTCAATGCGCGTAACTAAATTCGTGTTTTCGAGTTGTACGGTGCTCACTTCAATTTCAGATAAGGCCTTCTGAAATTCCGAGAACTGCATTTGCTCCGCCATAAAATGTTCTTTCTCGTTCGATTTTGCTCTGTTTTTAAGATGATTAACAATCAAATAGGTAGATATAAGTGCCAACACTATTAATAAAAATGAAATTAAAATTGCATTAACATCAACAGGGATATTTACATTAACAGGTTGTACGGAATCATTATTCATTACGCCCGTAAAATCTTTAGAACTTACCTTTATATCAAAAATATTTTTTACAAAAAACAAACTAAAAAACGTAAATGCACCCGACAAGATTGGTGTTAGAATCCAACCTAACATTATATTGCCAATTACATTTAATTTCACTTCTTGCATACCTTTTACCAATCCTATGCCCAAAACCGAGCCTACTACAACTTGTGTGCTCGAAACAGGCACAAGCGGAATAGCAGGTAACCCAATGCTTTGAGTTAAATGCGATAAAGTAGACGACGAAAATATAAAAAGCACAAGAGCTTGTGAAAA
>CAYXQZ010000409.1:0-2175 GCA_964466415.1 uncultured Paludibacter sp. | reverse complement strand
TCAAACCGGCTGTATAACCTTCGGCAGAGCCACCCATTATATCTTTGTCGTTCAAGTTGATATAATCGTAGCGGAAAGTTAATTCCATATCACCCCATTTTTTGCCTTTATCGGGCTGATTAAATTCGCCCTGAGCTTTGTCGTACACCTGACTACCGCCAAAAAGTAGGTATGTAGCTTGCGCATAAAAACCACCAAAGTTTAGCGTTGCTAAATTATTGTTGCGGAATGTGTTACTGTTAATAATCTCGCTCTGGAAGCCTAAGCCTTTGTAAAAACCTGCAATTTCGATATTCGAAATGGTTTGGCTTTTCAATTGTGGGATTAAATCGGTATCCAAGTATTTTTTACGGTTAATACTACTCAAAGAACGGGTGCTATAACGTGCCATACCATATTCACCGGGCGCAACATCCGTTTTTGGAGTGCGGTACGAATAGCCATAAGCGGCATGAATACCGTAATCTTTATTTTCGCCAAATGGCTGCAAAACAAATTTTCCTGTCAACGAATAACCTTGGTCACGACCGAAATCTTTGTTGTTATCTTCCACATACGTTAGAATCTCCAAATCTTTAATTTCCTGGAAGAAAACACCTCCAGCAACTAAAAATCGAGGTGCGTTGTAAGTGGCATCCCACCCAATGTGCCGCGATGGAGCAAATGCTGATACAGCCATTGAACGCTCCATAAAATTCAGATAGCGCGACGATGAAGTTTGCGACATAGAGAATTGTTCTTTGAAATTACCAACTCTTGTAGTTAAACCTTCCATAGAATTTGTAAAATTGTACTGAATAATAGCATCTTCCAACTCCAGCGCTCCGTTCGATACATTGAGGTCAATTTCGCCATACCAGTTTTCGGTAACATTGGCTTTCACAGCAAAACGAGCACGACGAATGGTAACACCATTTCCATTGGGGTTTAAATCGTCGTTAAAAAAGAATTGACCATCGGTTTGTACACGAATGTCGTACCAAAGTTTGTAATCCTGTTTAGGTGATTCAAAAACCAATACGCCATTACGCATTTCTGCATTTAAAGAAGTTCTGTCCACTTTTTTGCCATACTGGTCGTAGCGAACATCATCGTTTTTTGATGTTTGCGCAAACATTGTCGTGCCCGACAAAATAATTGCTGTGATTAATAGTCCTTTTTTCATAAGAATTGAATTTTTTGTTTTTACATTGATTTACTAAAATCCGATAAGTTTGTGTTTTTATCTAAGTTTAATTTTTTTCGAAGACGATAGCGGCTTATTTCAACGCTTTTAGGAGATATGTTCATGAGCGGAGCAATTTCTTTTGACGAAAGTCCGATGCGTACTAATATTAATAATTTCTTGTCGAGTTGCGTTAAATCCGGAAATTCCTGATTCATTCGGTTTATAAAGTTTTTGTTTGCAACTTCTGCTTTTTGATATATTACATCAACTTCGTTGCTAAAACTCATTTTTTGTCGGAGTTCAATCAATAATTGAGTAATAATTTCATCCTTCTTAACTATTTCCTTACATTTTATGGCTTCCTCTAAATGGGCACTTACAGTTTCGAGATACTGCCGCTGCTCACCAATATTGAGCGAGTAAGTTACAATTTCGCTTTTTTGTTCTTCAATTCGCGTAACTAAGTTCGTGTTTTCGAGTTGTACGGTGCTCACTTCAATTTCAGATAAGGCCTTCTGAAATTCCGAGAACTGCATTTGCTCCGCCATAAAATGTTCTTTCTCGTTCGATTTTGCTCTGTTTTTAAGATGATTAACAATCAAATAGGTAGATATAAGTGCCAACACTATTAATAAAAATGAAATTAAAATTGCATTAACATCAACAGGGATATTTACATTAACAGGTTGTACGGAATCATTATTCATTACGCCTGTAAAATCTTTAGAACTTACCTTTATATCAAAAATATTTTTTACAAAAAACAGACTAAAAAACGTAAATGCACCCGACAAGATTGGTGTTAGAATCCATCCTAACATTATATTGCCAATTACATTTAGTTTCACTTCTTGCATACCTTTTACCAATCCTATGCCCAAAACCGAACCTACTACAACCTGTGTGCTCGAAACAGGCACAAGCGGAATAGCAGGTAACCCAATGCTTTGAATTAAATGCGATAAAGTAGACGACGAAAATATAAAAAGCACAAGAGCTTGTGAAAA
>CAYXQZ010000408.1:0-2185 GCA_964466415.1 uncultured Paludibacter sp. | reverse complement strand
CAACTTTCAAATATACAGCCCGTTAATGTGTAGTTTATCAATTTCCACCCATCAAAAGTTCTAATCTTTCCTTTTGCTCGTAAAATACTAGTGTTCGCAACTAATATCTTAGCCAATTTTTCAGCATCAAAAACTGTTTCATTGTCAAAGGTATAACTTTTTTGCAAATAATTATCAGCCGACAAACCTGCTTCGAATAATGAATACTGATTAATATGGGATTTTACATCCATACTTTCTACATCGAGTATAGAAATATCAGATTTTGTTATATCCCAAATATTAGCTTTGGGAAAATTTGCTTTAAATATTTTGATTAATTCGGCTTTTTCAAATTCATTGCTTAGCAAATCAGTCTTAGTGAAAATAATAAAATCGGCTTTGTCAATCTGACGTTTAAAAATCGGAATTGTTAGTTTTATTGGATTTCTCACCATCAAAATATCAACTAAACAAAAAACAGGTTTTAAGTCGAGCACTGGAATATTGCTTACAATTTCCGAAACCATATCGATACCACCTAAACCGGTGGGTTCAATAATAATACGTGAATATTTCTCCGTCTTCAGAATTTCTTGTAGGCTTTCATTTAGATACAACTTGGCAGTACAACATATACAACCACCTGAAATTTCATAAACTTCGCCTTTTTTTGCCGATTGTATTGTTTTTCCATCAATATTGACTTGCCCAAATTCATTTACCACAATTGCCCATTGCTCATCAGTGGTTTTCTGACTTAACAAATTGATTATGAACGTAGTTTTGCCAGCACCTAAAAACCCAGAAATAATATGAACAGGTATCACAATCCGTATTCAGCCAATGTAAATTTACTCTGATCTACCAATGGCAGCATCATTTCTACAAAATCGCTTTCATTTTCCGGAATGCTTTCCAATTCTTCGCGCATGTAAGGCAAGTAACTTATCTCCATATCCGACAGTTTAAGTCTGCCCAGCGCTATTGCTTCTTCGATAATGTCGATAGTTACTAACGCGCCATTTCGGGCATTTGCAACGTACGAATCGCCTTTTACCAATTCGCGCGAAATGCGGATTACGTTTTCGGGAGCTAAAATCAATGCTTGCGGGTCGGTGTAAATATCCGACGAAACCAACAATTGTTGCAATACGCTGCAATGCAATTTTCCTGCCTTTAAAGCTTCGTTCATCAAGCGAGCATCGTATTCCAGTTGTTCCATATAAGCTGTAGGAGCCATTCCCGACAATAATTTTATATTCTGAACCGACTCGTTACTCCACAAATCGGCACAAGCCGAAGCTATATTCCCAATCGGGCTCAAGTGTGCACAAGCGGCAGTTTTTCCTTCCATCGAAATTGGAATTCCAGTTATGGCTTTTAGGAATGGTCCTTCGTAACCACAATCTTTATCAGGCCCAACGGCGCCTTCTTCCATAGCTACAATGGAACGAACCACAGAAATAACACGAACTAATGCTGCAAAAACTTTCGGAATATACTTTTTCTCAGCCAAAACCATAGCGGTATTTGCAAAACCGCAAGCCGAATCGCCCGCAGCAATTTTACCTTGTTTGTTGGCTACATCTACAATTTTTTTCCACAAAAACTGCATATCGCGCACACCAAGTACCGATAAAGCAAACATCACAGTTTTTATGTCGCAATTCATCAACGCGTCGTCCGATACCTCTTTGCCTCCGGTGCTTTCAATCGAAAGCAAATCGCCACCAGCCATTGCACCCTTTTCGAAAAGTTCCATCATCGGTTCCAAATATTGCGATGTGCGTTGGCGAGCGGGGCGTTCAAACTCGCGTAAATCGTTGGGAGTAAGGCGAATTTCTGATTTTAAACCATACTTTTGATAATAGTTTTCACAAATTTCATTCATTACTTTTGTGATTTCGATACCAATTGTTGGCGTTTTGGTCATTTCGAGCAATGTTTCCAATTCCAAAACCACGCCTTTCGATTCCAAATGCAATGCACGCTCCAATGCGCCTTCGGCAATTTCGCGGTAATGTTCATAAACCTCTTTCAGCGTACTGTCATTTATACTCATAATAGGCAGCGTAAAATTCAGTTCGGCATATACCTGACCGCCTCCAATTTCCAAACCACGACGGGTTTTAACAGGTTTTGGGGCTTTCCCAAACATTAAATCTTCGGGATTATTGATGATTAGACTTTTGTACTTCATGAT
>CAYXQZ010000407.1:0-2192 GCA_964466415.1 uncultured Paludibacter sp. | reverse complement strand
TTGGATTGAATACAGCTATACCTAAATTTATTATGGAACGATGTTCTATCCCTTTGGAGCAGGCTGGACTTGGAACAAGTTTGTATTTTTTTGCACGCACCGCAGGTACTTTGCTTGGTGCAATATTTCTTGTAAAATACTCGTCTCGTTCGTTCTTTTTATGGGGAATGATTTTGGCAATGGCGGCATTGGTTGGTATGCTTTTCAGTAATCAATTATGGGTGATACTTGCAATGATTTCAATTCTCGGATTGTCGGTTGCCAATGTGTTCTCGATTGTTTTTTCGGCAGCACTCAAAAAAATGCCGAATCACACCAATGAGATTTCGGGTTTAATGATTATGGGGGTTGCCGGTGGTGCTGTCTTTCCTATTATTATGGGATTAGTTTCCGATTCATTCGGACAGGTTGCCGGCATGAGTGTGTTGGTTTTAGCAATCATTTATTTGTTGCTAACCTCATTTAAGTTAGAAAAATAGACGATTAGAGCAAATTAAGAACTCCTCAAGAAGAGTTGTCTGGAAAAATATGGGGATTAAAAAAACAATTATTAAATAGAATTTATGGAACGCAAAGCATTTAAAATGTTTCTCAAGCCTGGTTTTGAGAAAGAGTATGGAAAACGGCACAACGAGATATGGCCGGATTTAAAGCAATTGATAGAAGAAAGTGGCGTGTACGATTATTCCATTTTTTGGGATAAAGAAACCAATATTCTTTTTGCTTCGCAAAAGGTGCAAGGTGGAACTGGTTCGCAGGATTTAGGCAACAACCCTATTGTGCAAAAATGGTGGGCGTATATGGCTGATATCATGGAAACTAATGCAGATAATTCGCCTGTTTCGGTTGAATTGGAGGAAGTATTTTACCTAAAGTAGGCATAATGAAAAGTAAAGTTGCTGCATTTGCTATTTCAATAGTAATTCCAAGTTTCGTTGAGGCAAAGAAACCGAATATTATCTATATTTTCACCGACCAGCAACATGCCAATATGATGAGTTGTGCGGGTAATCCGTGGGTGAAAACGCCTGCAATGGACTTTATTGCCGAAAATGGCGTTCGTTTTACACGGGCTTATTGTGCCAATCCTGTGAGTGTTCCATCGCGGATAAGCATGATAACAGGGCGCTTTTGTGGTGCTTTTAACGATAAAAATGGCAATCAGGCACGAGAAAATGATTTGGCATTGTTGATACCAACTATTACTGACGAAGTACGCAATACGACTTTACCTGTGTCGCTTCAAAAAGTGGGTTACGATGTGTTTTACGGAGGAAAAGTGCATTTACCCAAACCACTTCAGCCTCAGAATCTGGGTGCAAAAATTATCAGCACCGATGAGCGTGAAGGTTTAGCAAACGATGCAGCTGAATTCCTTAAACAAAAACACGACAAACCGTTTTACCTGACATTATCGTTTATTAATCCGCATGATATATGCTTTATGGCTTTGCGCGATTATACTTCATCACAATTGGAACGGAATTATATAGGAAAAGCGACAAAAGAAATTTCAGCGCTGGAAAAATCATTGAAAATACCCGAAGGTGTTTCAGAAGCCGATTTTTTCAGTAAATATTGTCCACCTTTACCACCAAATTTCGAACCACAACAGAATGAACCCGCTGCAGTTCGGAAACTGCTCGAAATACGCGATTTCAGAATACTGGCTCGTGAAAAATATAGCGAAAAACAATGGCGAATGCACCGTTGGGCGTATGCGCGACTAACCGAAGAGGTTGATGCACAAATCCAAACGGTGTTGAATGCCTTGATTGAAACCAATCAAATGGAAAATACAGTGATAATTTTTTCGAGCGACCATGGCGATATGAACTCAGCACACCGTATGGAGCATAAAACAGCTTTGTACGAAGAGTCGGCAGGTGTGCCTTTTATGGTGATGTGGAAGAACCATATAAAAGGTGGACGTGTAGATAGTACACATTTGATATCGAACGGATTGGATTTATTGCCGACAGTTTGCGATTTTGCAGGTATAAAAGCAGTGGCCGACCCACGCGGAATGAGTGTGCGCCCATTGCTGGAGGAACCCAAAACGAAGTGGCGCAAAAGTCTGGGCTTGGAAACTGAAATCGGACGCATGGTGGTAACCGAAGATAAACTGAAATACATAAAATACGATGCTGTAGGTATTGAGGAACAACTGATTGATTTAAAATCAGACCCTT
>CAYXQZ010000406.1:0-2194 GCA_964466415.1 uncultured Paludibacter sp. | reverse complement strand
TTCGACAAGCTCAGTAACCAAGAAATAACCATATAACTTGTCTCCGCCAGTGGTCGGACAGGCAGTCCACTGACGGAAGGCACATAGTTTTACCAAAACATTGCTATACTTTATTAAGCATTATTAATCATAAATTGATTGACGTGTACCAACTTTGATTATTTCGACTATTAGGACATTATCATTAATAGTATATATAACACGGTAATTTCCAACACGTATACGGTATATGTCATCATACCCAACTAATTTTTTACAACCCGATGGTCGTGGGTCAAATTCCAACTTTTTTAATTTTGCAGTGATAAGAAGATAATAATTGTTAGGTATCTTATCTAATTGTTTTTCGGCTGTTTTAGTTACTTTGACCTGATACATTATTTGATGTGTCTTTTTTTATTCTGCTTTTGTATCAATTCATCTAAAGTAATTGTTTCGCCTCCACGTAAACTTTCGGCTTCCATACCATCCAAAAAATCTTCTAATTGTTCGTTATTACCGTAACGTTTTAAATCAATGCGTACATGCGTTGCTACCCCACGTACATTTTTTTCATATTTGATTCCTGCTAATGGCATAATATTAATCCTTTCTTTTGGTTTTATAAATAACACTACAAAGATAATTATTGTTTTGTAAAATCAAACATCTGAATACGCAAATTTTTGTTTGAAATGCGATGTAGCAGAATTGCGCATCAAACACTGTTAAATGAGGATGTTTGTAGGATAATTGATGGAAGTAGACAACGATTGGCAACTACGGTTAATGCCGAGATTTGTTTGTTACATTGGAATATTGGCAAGCGCATAAAAGAAGATGTGCTTTTCAATCAGCGGGCAGAATATGGTAAGCAAATATTGAAGTTTCTTGCTACTCAATTGACTGAAAGATACGGTAAAGGATGGAGTATTTTCAAATTGCAACATTGTGTACGCGCTGCGTACACTTTTACCGAAGATGAAATTGTATACGCAGTGCGTACACAATTGACATGGACACACCTACGCACCCTAATGAGTATTGACGATAGGCTGAAACGGTCATTCTATACCGAAATGACACGGATTGAACACTGGGACACCCGTACACTCGATAGTAAAATAGATTCGATGTTATACGAGCGCACAGCATTGAGTCGTAAACCCGAAGAGCTGATAAAACATGAGCTTGAACAGATAAAATCGACTAATACACTAACGCCCGATGTCGTTTTTCGGAGCAGTTATTTTCTGGATGCTATAGGACTGGTTGATGTATATTCGGAGAAAGAATTAGAATCGGCCATTTTGATAAATCTCCAATCGTTTATCAAAGAGTTGGGTTCGGATTTTGCATTTCTCGACCGTCAAAAAAGAATTACTGTAGATGCTACTGATTATTATATCGATTTACTTTTTTATCACCGAAGTTTACGCCGTTTGGTAGCAATAGACCTAAAATTAGGAAAATTTAAGCCTAAACATGAAGGGCAAATGTTGCTGTATTTACGCTATCTGAATACAAATGAACGAAAAGAAGGCGAAGAAACTCCAATCGGATTAATACTTTGTAGCGAAGGTAATACCGAGCATATTGAATACCTTATGTTGGAAGATACAAACATTAAAGTAGCACAATTTTACACGCAATTGCCTGATAAAAATGTATTGAGTGAAAAATTACAACGTGCCATTGCTATAGCCAGAGAACAACATGGAAAATAAAGAACTCCAACTAATTCTTGCATCAGCACCACTTCATCCCTCAGAGGCAGAATTACAAGCAATAGACTCCCTTATACCACAAGTAGAAGACTGGCAAGCATTGGCTTTATTGCTTATAGATAGAGGAACAGCGCCACTTCTCTACCGTAAGCTGCCACACTTAAAAAACGCAGCACTAATACCCGCACAGGCGCAAGAACTGCTGCGTAAGGCGTATTATAAAACTGTAAGTCGTAACGCTCGCATATACGAGGAGTTTAAAGGTTTATCGGCAGTGCTTCAAGCACAAAACATCCCATTTATCACCCTCAAAGGCATTTGTATGGCCGAATGGCTGTACGGAGACACCGGCTTGCGCCAAATGAGTGATATAGATATATTGGTACAGGAAGAAGATGGGCATCGTTGCTTAGAAGTACTAAAACAAGCAGGCTACGTAACTATTCAGGATTATACGGTAGATGAATTTGTGGATATGAAGTCGCAGA
>CAYXQZ010000405.1:0-2204 GCA_964466415.1 uncultured Paludibacter sp. | reverse complement strand
TAATTAATGCCTTTGTTACATTAAATGCTCCACTGTAAAACAAAAAAAGAGTTTTTCCATTTCGGAAAAAACTCTTTTTTTGTGCGCAGAATGAGACTCGAACTCACACACCGTAACCGGCACTACCCCCTCAAAGTAGCGTGTCTACCAATTTCACCATCTGCGCAATATTTATTATCAATACTTTAGTGCCCAAAACAAGACTCGAACTTGCACAGCCTTGCGGCCACTAGTCCCTGAAACTAGCGTGTCTACCAATTTCACCATTTGGGCAATGGATTTTTTTAGTTCTTAGAGAAAAAAAGCGAAACTCGCCGTTCCGCTTAGTTGAGTTTTATGTTTATGAGCGAAAAACGGGACTCCCCGATTCACCATCGGGATAAACTTCTCTTCCCGACATTTCGCTTAATGAGCGAAAAACGGGACTCGAACCCGCGACCCCGACCTTGGCAAGGTCGTGCTCTACCAACTGAGCTATTTTCGCAAAATATAGAACATTGCTATTCACTAATAGCATACTGTTTTGCGGTGCAAAGATACTTTTTTTCTGAGAAATGAGCAATATAAAAAATAAAAAAAACAATCTTTTTTTTTCGTACCTTTGTGCCTCTATTTTTGAACGAACGAAATGAACGAAATAAGTAAAGCTGACAATAAAATACTTACCACAATACGGGCAAAGCTCAAAAAAGGAATTTCTGATTATCAATTAATTAAAAACGAAGATCATATTTTGATTGGTCTTTCGGGAGGTAAAGATTCACTTGCATTGGTACAATTGCTTGGTGAACGTATGCGAATATTTGTTCCAAAATTCAATGTCACTGCTGCTCATATTTCGGTCGAAAATATATCGTATCATTCAGATATTGAATATCTTAAAAGCTTCTGTGAACAATACGGCATAGCATTTGTTCATAAAACTATACGATTCGACGAAAAAGAAGACTGTAGGAAATCTGTCTGTTTTCTATGTTCATGGCATAGGCGCAAAGCCTTATTCGACTTAGCTAAAGAGCTCAATTGCAATAAACTAGCTTTAGGACATCATTTGGATGACATAACTGAAACTTTGCTTTTGAATTTGGTGTATCAAGGTGCATTTGCAACCATGCCACCCAAACTAAAAATGGATAAATTTGATCTTACAATTATTCGTCCACTTTGTTTGATTTCAGAAAATGAGATGAAAGAGATTGAACGAATTGGAAATTTCAAGAAACAAATCAAAAATTGTCCCTTCGAAAAAGACTCGTCGCGCAAAGATGCAAAAAATTTAATTTCCGAACTTGAAAAATGGAATCCTGATGTGCGTAAAAGTTTATGGTCGGCCATGCAAAATGTAAAACCAAATTATTTACCCATTAAAGAAGAATTTGAATTTTAATTTCGTGATGAAAATTATTTTAACCATTTCATTATTAGTTGTTTCTAATGTTTTTATGACTTTGGCATGGTACGGTCATCTTAAATTAAAAGAATTTAAATGGTTCGAAACATTGCCATTATTATCCATAATTCTTATAAGTTGGGGAATTGCATTTTTTGAGTATATTTTTCAAGTACCTGCAAATAGAATTGGTTTTAATGCCAATGGAGGACCGTTTTCGCTTTTACAACTTAAAGTAATTCAGGAAGTTATTACATTGGTCGTTTTTACTCTATTTTCGCTTATTGCTTTTAAAAATGAAACTTTTAAATGGAATCATTTTGTGGGATTCGTTTTTCTGATTTTAGCTGTTTATTTTATTTTCAAAAAATGACAAGAAAATTTTTATTCATATTATTTGCCTTAGTACATACAAACATATATTTGTTTGCTGTAAAAGCTTATCCAGGCCCCATTGAGGTTAAACAGCCCGATGGCACTACACTCACCATTAGATTAAATGGAGATGAGTTTTTCAATTACACAACTACAGACGATGGTTATTTAATTAGAAAAAACATTTCAGGAATTTACAACTATGCAAAATGGGAAAATGGCACTTTTAAATTAACGGACCAAAAAGCAAACAACTTACCAAAACGAAGCAATACAGAAAAACAATTTATCAGTAATTTCGAAAAAAATCCAAATTTCAATACTACCCTTCAACAACGAAAAATACAAAAAGCAAGTCAAGTAATTACTCATACAAACGTATCAAATCAATTTCCTGTAACTGGAAGTCCGCGTTCGTTAGTAATTTTGGTTAACTTTA
>CAYXQZ010000404.1:0-2206 GCA_964466415.1 uncultured Paludibacter sp. | reverse complement strand
CATTTATGCCCATGCTTTTCATTTGCAATGCCGCGCCAATAATCGTTTCTTTCGATAAACTATCGGTTACCGTTATGCGCACGGTGTACGATTCGCGTTTTTGAGCATTGATTTTCGATGTATAAGCAAAGAAAATCAATAATACCACCAAATAAATTATTTTATATCTCATTGATATATAATTTTATATGTAATTTACCAGACCTAACAGGTTTTATAAACCTATTAGGTCTTAGTTGCCGTTTACTGTATATATTCTGCAAAGTTCCATGCCAAAACATGCTTCACTCCATCTTTCGATGGCAAGTTTATATCGTCTATCGACACTACAATTTTTTCGTAATTGTCTTTTATCAGTTCCAACGAAGCATATTCGCGTTCGATGGTATTTTTATCGAGCAACAAATAACTACTTTGAACATAAATTTTTCGTTCACCCCTTGTCGCAACAAAATCTACTTCAGTTCCTTTTATCGTACCTACATACACCTGATAATCGGCTTTTCGAAGTTCCAAATACAATAAATTCTCGAGCAAATAACCAAAACCATAGCCAAAACCTCGGTATAAATAATTATAAAACGAAAGATCGTTGATATAATACTTTGCTACTCCCGCCACTGTTTCTTTTCCTTTTATATTGTAACGCTCTGTTTTGTGTATCAAATATGCATCCTCAATATACCCTATATAGGCAGCTACGGTGTCGTAACTTGTTTTGCGATTGTTCGATTTGAAATAATTGACTATGTTTTTTATCGAAATAAGATTCGAAGCATTATTTACCAAATAAACAAAAATATCTTCGAGCAAATTCATATCCTTTATGGCATGTCGCTGTATGATATCGCGCAGAAGCACTGTATCTTTGAGTGCCGACACATAATTTCGCTTAACATCCTCTTGCATCAATTGAAACAATTCGGGCAAGCCACCTGTTTGCAAAAAATTCAAATAACTCTCTTTTCCTTTTGCCTGAGCCGATATGCCCAAAAACTCAGTATATGATAATGGAAATATCTCAAAACTAACATACCTTCCTGAAAGTAAGGTGGCCAACTCGCCCGAAAGCATTTTGGAGTTCGAGCCACTTATATATAGCTCGTATTCAGATGTATAGTCCTGCGAGTATGAGTTTACCAACTTCTCCCAGCCTTCGATATTTTGTATTTCGTCAATAAAAAGATAAATTCTACCTGATGGCTTTATTTTTTCTTTGTACTGTTTGAATAGTGCATCTAAATCTTTGAAGTTTTTGATAAAATCGAAATCTGCCATTTCGCGATTTAGAAAAAAGATATTTTTGCTCGAAACTCCGCTTTCTATTAATGCTAAAATTAATTGACGTAGCAAATAGCTTTTACCCGCTCTACGCTGCCCAACAAGCACTTTTATTAATCGGTTACCACTGTAAGCATGTATCTTTTGAGTATAGCTCTTACGTGGAAATCCTAAATTTGTTGGATTACTTTCCCAAAAATTATATTTTTCTAATGCATTAAAATATTCGTCCATACGCTATTTTTTTGCAAATATACAAAAATATTCGTCCACAGTCGAAAATATTGACAAAAACAGTAAAATATTCGTCTGTGGACGAATATTTTTACAAAATAATTCATTTTTTCGGCCAAAGACGAATATTTTACAACAGCACTTTTGCTGTTTTATCGCCAATGCGGATAAGGTAAATGCCTTTGTATAACTCCAAACTATTTTTACCAACCTCCGAAACAATGCTCTTAACAAGCTGTCCATTAACCGAATATATTTTTACTGATTCGGGAGCTAAGGTTTCGAATTGTACTTTGTTGGCGGAAACAGTAAGATTGTAAGTTTTGGGTTGATATAATCCTGAGAGTTGTACATCTAATTCGGCTGCATTGCGAGCAAAAATATGATGAGTAGAAATAATAGGACTATTTTTTGCAATCAGACAAATAATATTTCTTTTTGCAGGTATTATCGTATTTATATAATCAGGATTAGGCATTCCATTTGCCGGTCTAAAAGCTGTAGTAGTTGTTGGCATCGAAGAATCATGAATCACATAATTTGTACTTGCTACAAACGTTTTTATTCCATTAGCTTCATCAAAAAACAAATCGTTGATTTGAACTAATTGATTAGTTCTGTTGGGCACATCTGCAAGAGTAACTATAGGCGGAACAACAGTATTTCCAGTTGACACCAAACTAAAGTCGTT
>CAYXQZ010000403.1:0-2210 GCA_964466415.1 uncultured Paludibacter sp. | reverse complement strand
GGTTTTCCAGTAATTTTATTTATTTCGAGTGCTTGATAGAGTGAACTTTCGAAAAATAAATTGTATTCGGCTGTTTTGTAAGTGTTTGCCTTGTGTTGTCCGTGACTATTTGCTTTTTGGCGAGCACGCATATCTGGTAAATCGAGCATTACTAAATTATTATATTTCACACCGTTTTTATCAAGCCAAGTTTCTGTTTCTTTCCGGTATTTTTCGAGTCGCGAAGTTACCAAAGTGCCAACTTTACATTTTGGAATGTAGAGCGGAGTTGCATTTAGTATAAAATCAGTATATTTTGGTCCATCATCATTTTGTTCGTCGGTAGGATCTACGCAAAGCACACCATCAATATCAAAACAGGCCTTGTCCAATGTGCTGTGATTAAATATATTCCACTGAAAATAACGTGGTAGAGGAACTGATTCGAAATAATAATCTACCAAGTTTTCCTTGCCGGGAACTATATAAATAGCACAAAAACTTATATCAAAATCACTACCAACTTCTTTGATTAGTTCTTTGGCTTTAATCATGGCAGAGCCAGAAGCTATACTATCGTCGACAATTAATATTTTCTTAAATTCCTTAACGTCAATATATTGACCACGTTCGCCCGATTTGTAAATATGACCATTCCTGAACGAATGAATATCGGTAAATGGCTTACTCAGATACAACGCAATTAAGTTAGCAGGTAACATGCCACTACGAGGTACACCTACAATTAAATCAAAATCGCGTGGAAGAATACTCAATCGTTTTAAAATGATTGTATTTAAATCGGCTATGTTTCTGAAATTCATTTTATAATAGTTTTTAAAGTTAGTAAAGTTAGTAAAGTTATAAAGTAATCACCACATCATAATATTATCACATCACCACAACTTGTCCCTGCCAGTTCAGATGTGTCGGAAATGTATCGGGATCAACTCATCTTCTCAATAATATTCCCAAAACTCTCAGTACGTGCCTCCCACGAATTTCCGGATGCAAATTCGATTCTTTTTTTAATAGATTTTGGAGTATCGTCCGATGTTTCAATAATTATCTTTTTTACAAAATCATCCTTATCTGTTGATACACTTACTAAGCCTTCAAAATCAGGCAAATTAGCAAAAGGAGTCATAACTACTGGTACCCCAACTGCTAAAAATTCGTTTATTTTGAGCGGATATATATTTTTATTTACTTCATTTACAATGTATGGTATTATTCCTACATCATAAGTTGCCAATAATTCTGGTACATCGTTGGGTTTTATAGGGTCAAAAAATTGTACGTTACTAAACTTTTGTAAACGCGATTTCAATGCCTGATTGCGCATGTCGCCTGTAAATTCAAAATCGAAATCGGGCAATTTACTCACGGCATACTCCACAGTATCAATATCAAATCGGGGGTCGAGACTACCAATAAACCCAACTCGTTTTCGTTCACGTTTGTATACTTCTGACTTGGAGAATATTTTGAAAACAGGAAAATCGACCCCATTTTTAACAACAAAACTCTTGGGATTTAGTTTTAGCTTTTCAGCATTCAGATAATCCGAAGTAGTGATGATTGCTTTTACCAATTGAGAAAATTTATTTTCGATAGCAAAAATTCGTTTTCCGAAAAATACAGATTCCACACCATCGTAGCAATAATAAATATGCGATTTTTCACCAACTTTGTTTAAAAGTGCCAATCCAAAAATGGGATTATATGCAGTAATGGCTATTGGATTTTTAAACTTAAGTTTACGCATTGCCCATTTTAGTGTGAGCTTGTATATGAGCACATTGAAAGGAAAAAACAAATTAAATAGAATTTCATTTTTGAGGAAAAACACAGGAATTCCGGGTGGAATAACTAGGTTATAAACCTGACTCCCTACATTTGTGTCAATTAGTTTCAAACGCTTATCAAGGCCGAGCATTCGTTTTATAGGCGCATTTTGTCTGCCGCGAAGTGTTGCATAAATATCCTTTATTGTATACGGATATTCAACAAAAAGTACTCTGTTGTTTTTTGCTAATCGTTCAAGTATCTGAACAGTGGATTTAGCATAATTCCCAAACCAACTTGTATTTGCAATACAAATTATATCTTCGCCTTGTAGCATATTAGGAGTCCTTTTATTATTGTTTTCAAAAAATAATAATTACGCAGCAAATATAAACTATATATTTTTTTTTACATGTAGTGTATTACATAAAAATACTGTCGCA
>CAYXQZ010000402.1:0-2216 GCA_964466415.1 uncultured Paludibacter sp. | reverse complement strand
ACACCACGACGTTCTGTTCCTATCCAGAGTGAAATGGCTTCAACGGGACAAGCCCTGAAACATGCACCATGACCAATACATTGAGCGGCATTAATTATGGTAGCTTTACCGTTTTGTATTCCCAAAATATCATGTTCGGGGCAGGCTTTTATACAAGCACCACTGTTTATACAACGGCTAGTATCTACTACCGGATAAAGTGAAACTGGTTCATAAGTTCCATCATTTTTGGCAATCTCAATTTTTTCGGTAATTAGCTGTGTTTTTTGTTTCTGTTTCCTAATATAATACAGAATTAATCCGACAATTATAATGCCGAACAAGCTATAGGTTATTATTTCTTCAATTAACTCTTCGTACATCAGAATATCCATTTATATCCAAAAAATAAAACCACACCTACATGTATTACCATTATAACTATCATTATTACCGAAAATGGTAAATGAGCTATATGCCAAGCATTAAACAGTTTATGCATTAATTCTAAGCGTTTAATTCTGTTCTTTAGAATTTTTTGTTTGCGGATGAGTTTTTTTATTTTAGCAATATCTTTTTCAGATACTAATTTTGATAAATGACGTAATCGAATACTTGAAATACGACCAGTACTTATTTGCGAAAAATCAATATCGTATTTATCAAATAGCTCATTATCAGCTGTTTTTTTTATATTTTGAAGTTCCAACAATGTCAATTCGCGTCCTTCGATTGTACGGGGTATTTGCACATAAATAAACCTACCAATTACGCCACTCACCCAAACAATGACTAATGCCCAAAAGCCCACTGAAATAATTCCACCAAACTTAAATGTAGTGTGAAAAACCACAAACACTGTTCCAAGTGTGCATAAGAAGATATGAAAATCGAGCCAATATTTCAGTCGGCCTACTTCGGCTACTTTTTTCCAACGTTTGCGAACAATATAGATAAGCATGCCAAAAACAATAAGCAAAGTGCCAAAAACACCTAAACCATGACCAATTAAACCACTTGGTTCAAGCAGTTGATATTGTGCATGAAAAAAACGTTCAGAAATAGGAGTGGAGTAATAGCTTTGACCAAAATTTATAAGCATAAATATGCTGAAAATGATTACTGCAAAGTAAAAAGTAATTAAAATTCGATGTGCAGTTTTCGACATATTATTATAAATAATTGTATTATAGCAATTTAGAGTATTTTAATTTAAAATACTTTTTATCTATGTAAAACCAAAATTACAACTAATTATTGTATTAACCCTAATTATATATGCAATTACTCTTAATTTATAATCATTCTAAATAACGAACAGATTTTAAAAATGAATTTGATAGTATCAATTAAGGTAACCAATTGTTCCCAGCACGATTTCCAAACATATCATAATAAGTAGTATTCAAGCCTTCGATATTCGATAGTTTTATTGGGACAGATAGTTTAACATTATAAAAATCATAGTCTTTTTTAAGTGAAGTCATTATATCTTGCCTTACAACTTCGACCAATGCTGAAGTTCCTTGTCCTTGCTGATACTTATATTTTTCCATGCTTTTGTCAAACACAAGCACATTAAACTGAACCCCAATACTTGTTGAAAGCAGCTTTTTGGGGTCAACTTCACGCCCATCAGGTAATTGAAACTTTAACGAAACATTGGTAATTTCACCTTTAGAGTTTACATGCAAAGTAGGTAAAGTATATACCCAAAAATCCTTCATATTTAGATCGAAATTGAAATTAAAACTAAATTTTTTATTGTCCATCAATAAGTTATATTTTCCAGTGTTTAATGGTTCATCTTTTAATCGCCTAAATTTTAATTGAAATCTATCACCCAATTCATTATCATTAAAATCGCCTTTATTCATATAGTTTTCTAAATCGTTATGAGGGTTATCTTCTGGCCCTGAGAGTATTGCATCATACATGATATTTCTGTCTCGTTTCGAAAACCAATTGGTAAAACCTTCAATTATGAGACTTCTTCCACCTTTGTATTCAATTGTGGATGAAATTTTTGGTTCGGAACTACCATTTATTCCATAATTACCAGCTGTAAAACCATTTTCGGTATTAAGATTAAAATTAATATCCGACAAAACATCAGGAATTCCATCGTTATTCATGTCGATATTTTTGGCTAAGGATTCGTAATAAACACCCACTTTTTTCATAAAATCAAGTTCGGAATCACTTATGATTATTGTTTTACCAATAGGGTCGTTTTG
>CAYXQZ010000401.1:0-2218 GCA_964466415.1 uncultured Paludibacter sp. | reverse complement strand
AATGGTATGATTTCGAACTGGGGTGCACACCTAATGGGAATAGCACAGTGGGGCAACAACAGCGAATATTCGGGACCGGTAACTATTGAAGGTACAGGTAAGTTTGATAAAGGCCTGTGGAATACGCTCAATAGCTTCGATATAAAATACAAATACGAAAACGGTGTTGATTTGTTTTTTACAATTGAACGTCCGTATGTTCGTTTCGAAGGAACTGATGGCTGGGTCGAAATTGAATACCCCGACAAACTTACGGCTAGTTCACAAGCCATTCTCGACTCTAAAATTGGTGATGGTGAAATGAAAATTGAGAATTTACCTTCTGATAAAGAAGATTTTTGTTTAGCTGTAAAATCGGGCAAACAGTCACTCGAACCGCTGGAGACTGCTCATAGAACCATTTCAATGTGTCAGTTAGGCTTAATTGCTATTCAAACCGAATCGAAATTAACCTGGGATTATCAAAATGAAGAAATCATAGGCAATAATGCGGCTTCGGCTTTGTTGAACGTACCTATCAGGGAAAAATACTTTAAGTTTTAAAACTTATTTTCTTGAAAATGAAAAAAACAACAATTCTAATCACACTTATTTTGGTGTTTCTTAGCATAAATAGCTTTGGCCAAACAAAAAGAACGTTGAAAAACTCTATAGTTTTATTTAATAATTCGTTGAATGGCAAACACTTGCCTGTTTTGTCGTACAACGATCAGGCTATAATGATTAAAAAGCTTGGTTTTGATGGCATGGAGTATAAAGAACCCAAAGGTTTTGTGGAAGCCATAGATACTTTTCAGACTCATGGCTTAAAAATGATTACCAATTACTCAAAATTTGATTTGGATACGAAAGATTTTTATTCGCAGGAATGGAAAAAGGTTATCCCAAAACTAAAGGGCAAAAACGTTATTATTGAGTTTAGTGTATATTCAACAAAATACAAACCATCCGATGAAGCAGCCGATAGCATAATGGTTCCTGTTTTACAGGAATTAGCCGATTTTGCGAAGCCTTATGGTGTTCGTTTGGCAGTTTATCCGCATATAAACCTACTGGTTGAAAAAGTGGAAGATTCATACCGTATAGCTAAAAAAGTGAATCGAAGCAATTTTGGTACAGTCTTTAATGTATGTCATTTTTTAAGCACCGATTCATTATCAAACTTAACGAAAGTTTTAGATTTGGTACTTCCAAATTTAATTGCAGTTTCTGTTTCGGGGGCTGATGATGGCAATACAAAGCAAATGTTTAAAGAATCAGCATGGAAACGATTAATTATGCCATTGGGAAAAGGCACTTTAGATGTTTATCGTATTGTTGAATATTTAGCTGAAAAGGGTTACGATGGCCCAATTGGTATTCAATGTTTTAGTCTAAAGGATAAGCCGGAAGTTTTCCTGCAACAATCTTCGGAAGCCATCAAATCATTCAAAGAAAGATATGCTACTCCTGTCAATGTACTTTCGAAAACGGAAAAAAAAGAAGGATGGAAACTTTTGTTTGATGGAAAAAGTACAGATTTGTGGCGTGGAATAAATACTTCAGAGTTCCCAAAAACAGGATGGAAAATTGAAAACGGCGACCTGATTGCTTTTTCGTATGGTGGTGCCGAATCGGGCAATGGTGGCGATATTATTACCAAAAAACAATACAGCGAATTTACACTGAAATGGCAATGGCGAATGGAAACCAAGGGTGGTAACAGTGGCGTGAAGTATTTCGTACAGGAAGGACTTGGAAGCAACAAAGGTTATGGTTTCGGGTTGGAATATCAATTGCTCGACGATAATTTTCATCCGTGGATGCTTCAGGGCAAAATGAAACCTTTTGATTATCGTACGCTTGGCTCTTTATACGAAATTTTTCCGGCTGCCGAAACCAAACAACCTTCGCCACTTGGTTTATGGAACGAGAGTATGATTGTTTGCAAAGCTTCAAAAATTGAACATTGGCTAAACGGCAAGTTGATACTTGAATACAGTCGCAATAGCGAAGATTTTAAAGCCCAAATTGCAGCCAGCAAATTTAAAGATATTCCCAATTTCGGAGTGAATGCTAAAGGTCATATTTTATTGCAGGACCATGGTAGTATTATACATTTTCGTAATCTGAAAATCAAAGGAATGTAATGCTAAATACTAAACTCAATGTTAGATGATTTTTTAAAACACATATTTAAAATGAAACAAATTCTTCTATCCGTATTTTTCTTAACCAT
>CAYXQZ010000400.1:0-2232 GCA_964466415.1 uncultured Paludibacter sp. | reverse complement strand
TAGGTAATTTAACATCTTTATCACCAGCTAAGTGTTTTCCCAAACGACCCAATAACTCGGTACCTTCTTCCATAATGGTTAAGTCGGCAGCAAAGTCAGTATCAAATACATATTTGAATCCTAAACGACGCAATGCAGCAGCCATTTTGGCGGTAACCAAAGTACCAGCTTCCAACCCAAATTCTTCGCCTAAAGCTGCCCGAACTGCAGGAGCAGTTTGTACTATTACAGTTTTGGTTTTATCTGCCAAAGCATTTATAACATTGCGGGTATGATCAACCTCAGTTAAAGCACCTGTTGGACAAACAGACACACACTGGCCACAATAAGTACAAGGTGATTTTTCCAGATTCATTTCGAAAGCAGGAGCAACTACAGCGGTAAATCCACGATTTACAGCAGATAATGCACCAACAGTCTGTACATCATTGCACATCATTTCGCAACGACGGCACATAATACATTTATCTACATCGCGAATAATAGAAGGAGATGTATCAACACGATAGGTTGATTTTTCACCTTGGTAAGGAATTTCGCGAATACCAAATTTCTGAGCCATAGTCTGCAATTCGCAGTTGCCTGATTTTGCACAAATCAAACAATCGAACGGATGATCAGAAAGCATTAATTCCACAACAGTACGTCTTGCATTTAACACACGAATATTATGTGTATCTACAACCATACCTTCAAAAGCTTCAGTAGCACAGGCAGGAGCCAGGTTTTTACGACCTTCAACCTCAACAACACATACACGGCAACCGCCGGGTTTGTTTTCAATTTTCATGTCGCCCAATTCAAAGTAACAAAGTGTTGGAATATCTATACCAATTTTTCTTGCTGCTTTCAAAACTGTAGTGCCTTTTTCTACTTCAACGATTTTATTATCTATTGTTAATTTAATCATTTCCATGTCTTGAATATATTTTTTTTATTGAATACTAATTGCGTTAAATTTACATTTTTCCATACAAGCACCACATTTAATGCAAATATCCTGATTAATATAATGAGCTAATTTTCTTTCACCTGTAATTGCATTAACCGGACAATTTCGAGCACATGCTGTACAACCTACACACTGTTCGGCATCAATAATGTATTGCATTAGAGCTTTACATTGACTTGAACGACATTTTTTTGTTGTAACATGTTCTACATATTCATCCCAAAAATTTTCAAGTGTAGAAAGCACAGGATTTGGTGAAGTTTGACCTAAACCACATAAAGAAGTATCTTTAATGACATAACTTAGGTTTTTTAATTTCTGCAAATCTTCCATTGTACCTTTACCTAATGTAATGGTTTCTAAGATTTCGTATAAACGCTTGTTGCCTATGCGGCAAGGAGTACATTTTCCACATGATTCTTCAACTGTAAAATCCAAATAGAATTTAGCAACAGAAACCATACAATCGTCTTCATCCATAACAATCATACCACCAGAACCCATCATTGAGCCTGCTGCAATCAGATTATCATAATCAATTGGTGTATCTAAGTGATTAACAGTTAAGCAACCACCTGAAGGACCTCCGGTTTGAACTGCTTTAAATTTCTTTCCGTCTTTTATACCACCACCAATTTCGTAAATAATTTCACGCAAAGTGATACCCATAGGAACTTCAATTAAACCAACATTATTGATTTTTCCAGCCAATGCAAATACCTTAGTTCCTTTTGATTTTTCAGTACCAATACTTGAAAACCAATCAGCACCTTTATTAATAATAACAGGAACACTTGCAAAGGTTTCAACATTATTAACATTGGTAGGTTTTCCCAAATATCCTGATACAGATGGAAATGGTGGTTTAAATGTAGGTTCACCACGCAAGCCTTCCATTGAATGAATTAAAGCTGTTTCTTCACCGCATACAAATGCACCGGCACCATAACGCAATTCAATGTCAAAATCAAATCCGCTTCCTAAAATATCAGTACCGAGCAGGCCATAGTCACGTGCTTGATTAATTGCAATTTTTAAACGTGTGATTGCCAATGGATACTCGGCACGTATATAAACCAAACCTTTAGTTGCACCAATAGAAAAACCACAAATTGCCATTGCTTCAATTACAGAATGAGGATCACCTTCCAAGATAGAACGATCCATAAAAGCACCTGGGTCACCTTCGTCAGCGTTACATACTACATATTTCTGATCAGCTTGCGATTTGCTGGTAATTTCCCATTTCAAACCTGTTGGGAATCCACCGCCGCCACGAC
>CAYXQZ010000399.1:0-2234 GCA_964466415.1 uncultured Paludibacter sp. | reverse complement strand
CTTTATGTTGTTTGTAAAAAACAATTTACATATATTTTGTTGTTTGTAAAAAACAATTTACAGATATTTTGTTGTTTATAAAAAACATTATTGTACTGTATCTTTGTTCCATAAGATATAAACAATATGGACAAAACCAAGGGATTTAATCAAATCAAAGATGTGTCGAATAGCTTCGTAGCTTCAGATGGAGTGGAAAGTGGGTTTGGTAATAAAATTCCGCTTTGGTTGTTTGGCTTTCTATATTGAAACATCTGACTCGGATTTTCGTTCCAAATAAGTTCGCCTGGCAATAGTAAAGCGTTATAAAGATTACTGGCAGCGAGGGTGATGCAAACAAAAATCCCGAAACTCAGTTTATGAGCTTCGGGATTTAAAATAGTAAATGGTAAATGACTAACTAGTCAATGCCACTATTTTTTCTTCCAAAGTTCTTCGATTGATTCCAATGTACGACCTTTAGTTTCAGGAACAAATTTCCACATAAAAATAGCAGAAAGAACACTCATAATACCGTAAATCCAATAAGAAAAACCATGGTTGAATTGTTCGGTTAACCAAACATTATCGTTTAGCATTGGGAAAGTTAACGAAACAATCCAGTTAGCAATCCATTGAGCTGCTACAGCAATTGACAAAGCTCCACGAATTGAATTCGGGAAAATCTCGGCCAACAACACCCAGCAAACAGGACCCCAACTCATTGCAAATGCTGCTGTATAAACCAACATAAACACAAGTGCCATTATGCCAACATTTTGGAAATAAAAAGTAAATCCTAAACCAATCATACTAATTGCCATACCAATAGAACCAATTATCATAAGTGGTTTACGACCAAACTTATCAACAGTCATAATTGCAACAACTGTAAATGCAAGATTCACAACTCCTACGATTATGGTTTGTAATAATGATGAATCGGTAGAAGCACCCATATTGCGGAAAATATTTCCGGCATAATAAAGTACTACATTGATACCCACTGCTTGTTGAAAAACAGATAATAACACACCAATTATAATAACGCCTGCACCATACGACAGCCAAGGTGCATTCAGTTCGTGAAGTGTACCTTTAATGTCTTTTAAAATACTATCGGCATTACTTTTCCCTGCAATTTTTTGAAGTACCGAAAGTGCTTTTTCGTCTTTACCTTTCATGGCTAAATAACGAGGAGTTTCGGGTACAAAGAACAATAAAACTACAAATATAGCAGCTGGTATTGCTCCCGAAAGGAACATTAAACGCCATCCATCGGTAATTAACCATTGTTCGTCGCCTTGACGAGCAATTACAAGGTTTACAAAATAGATAACCAACATACCGAAGATAATTGCAAATTGATTGAAAGAAACCAATTTTCCACGCACATTTGCCGGAGCAATTTCAGCAATATACATTGGCGATATCATAGAGGCTAAACCTACACCTACACCACCGATAATACGATAAATTACAAACGAATACACATCGAGTGTACCAAAGATATTAAACATTTCGGGTCTCCAAGCACCAATAGCCGATACCAAAAATGCAATGGCCGCAATAAATAATCCATTTTTACGACCTAACGATTTGGAAATAAATCCAGCAGCAGCTCCACCAATAATACAACCAATTAAAGCACTAGCAATTACAAATCCTTTTACCGCATCGGCCATATTTTTCATGGCTTCGATATCATTTAAATCAGGTAATGCATTTGATAAAAAACTAATAGCCCAAATGGTCATTCCTCCCAATAAAACAGCGGTTATAATACCTCCTGTTTTTTTGCCAAGTAAACGAATAAACTGACCACTTAAAATAATAAAAACTAAATAAAGCACAATTACCATCAATAAACGATATTGCGTAAATAATTGAACTACCGTGTTTAAATCAAATACATAGTTGTTTCCGACTGTTTTGTAAATGTAAAACTCTACAAGCGATTTTTCAGCGCCATTTACTACTGCTGTATCGTAACCAAATAGTAACCCACCTAGTGTTGCTACAATTGTCAAAAGAAAAATATAAAGCTTACTTCCTTGTTGGAATGAATTGGAATTACTTCCACCTGTATCAATAAATGCCATGATATATTATTATTTAAAGGGTTTTTATTAGAAGTAAGTGGCAAGCAGTAAGCAGTAAGCAAAATTACTTGCCACTTACCACTTACCGCTTGCCACTGTTTTTAAATATACATATTCACAATTGCTTCGTAAAGCTCTTGTTTTCCGCTGATT
>CAYXQZ010000398.1:0-2241 GCA_964466415.1 uncultured Paludibacter sp. | reverse complement strand
GGGTCGACAAAGCGTGTAAAGTCAGAACTTCTGCCCCCAACCCCTAAAGGGGGGCAAGAAATATAAGCAGCCTGCAAATTGCAGGTTATCAACAGAATACCAATTAATATTTTAATTTTTGAACTCACTTTTTTTTTACTTAATTCAAAATAATTTTTTCTGTTTTAACCAACTTATTGCCAATATAAATATTGAGTATATTTACCTGATTGGTTTTTTTTATCGAAATGGTATTACCCGAATTCCGATGAATCAATTGCCCTTTTTCATTAAACAGTTCAAGTTTAGTAACTTCGCTGTTTTCAACTGTAATTTTTCCAGCGAAATATTTCACTTTGTATAATTCAGAATTTTCATTAACAGGGATTAATGAAGTAGATAATGTACCTTTATAATCAACCTGTTTTAGCATAAACGGCTGAATATAAACATCAAGCAATACAGCAAATTCCTTTCGAGTAATTTTCCGATCAGCAATAAAGTTCAATAGATTGTGTTTCGACCAATCAACTCTAATTTTATCGATAGAAAGTGAATCTTTTCCATAAAACGAAGCCATTGAAGTTAACAATTTTGCAGCACCTGCAATTGTAAGCTCGGTTTCGGTTGTCGACCATTTAAAAGTTGAATCGAAATCGGCCAAACCTGTTTTCAACTCTGCAACCAACACTGATTTGTCAATATTAAACCAGGTTTCGTTGCTCCAGCCAACATTTTTACCTTCACCGCGTAAAATTCCGGTTGCTCCAACTCGTTGTAATGCTTTGAAATGAACATCGTTTTTTGGTAAATCCAAATATGGAAATAAATACGTTCCCGCTTCGAGCAAAGTGTTTTGAATCAGACGAATTGATGTTTCAGAAATTGGCTTTTGTTGTTGAACCGAAATTGCTGCCAAAACTCCAGCAGCCTGACCAATTTGTAAAACAACAGGTTGTAAACGAGTGGAACCGTTTAATAAATTCGAAACTGAAATGGATTTTTCCGCAACTATTAGACCGTCAACATCTTTCGGCACAAGTGCTCCCAATGGCACATTGTAAGAAGGAACTGGGTAAAAATGCAAATCAGGTAATTTTTCCCATTCAGGATAGCGCTTGTGATGATGGTCAATCGGATAATCGCCCACAGCTATGCCTGTGCGGTAAAGCGCTTCGGGCTGACTGAAAGGTTTTGCCACATGATTCACATTAAACCGCACCAAACCCTGAATGCGTCTACTTTCGCGGTGGTATGGTATCAATGGGAACTTATCGTCAGTTGGAAACTGGTCGTCATCGAAACTGTAAGTCGAAAATCCAAGCTCAGTTTGCAAATAATACAAGTAGCAGCGTGAAAACTGTTTGGCTTTTTCGAGTGCCACTTTTCGTTCTTCTGCATTCATTTCCAATATGTTTACATAATAATCATTCCCTTCAATCGGCCAGTTAATCATGTATTTACCGTTAGGTAATTTGCCATAAGTTATCAATTTATCTTTGCTCCAAACTGTTTGTCCTGGCTTAGGATTGGTGCAGTTTGGCGATTGTGCAGTGCAATAAAACATTGAAGCATTGTATCCTTGTGGTTTTGTAATGGTTTTATTTATACCATAATCCTTGAGAATCATTACATAAGTCAAATCCTGGATAATATCGTTTGCCACTTCCGGAGCAATATCTTCGCCACAAACCGCACGCGCTTCCATGCCAATATCGTATTTCACGCCACAATATTTAGCCACATCGCCCAGTTCGGTGGCATCAATCATCACTTTGGCTTCAACTTGCTGATTAACACCATTTTTATTAATAGTAACCAACCAACCAGCATTTGTTTTTTGGGAGGAAATGAAATTTGAATTTTGCCAAACGGTAAGTTTTGCTTCTTTTTTAGTCATTTTCTGAAGTATGGCATTACCAATTTTCGGTTCAAAAAGTACGCTACTTACCCAGCCTGTTTTAAGCGCATTGGCACTGCCATAATGCGACACTAAACTATCTCTAAACTCACCAAAAATACCCGAAGGCAGTTTGTAGTTTCCGTCCACTGCAGATACACCAGCCGATGTAAGCATACCACCCAACCAGGGAGTTTCTTCCACAATAAGTGTATTGACTCCCATGCGTGCCGATTGAATGCCAGCTGCAGTGCCACTTGCACCACCTCCAATAACTAACACATCCACTTTTTGTGCAACACAAGAAGTAAATGTAAATATCAATAAATTTATAAATAACAATTTATATTTCATACAATTCA
>CAYXQZ010000397.1:0-2243 GCA_964466415.1 uncultured Paludibacter sp. | reverse complement strand
GGTAAATCGGAGTTAAACATCATATATTCGCCAGTACTTGGATGCACAAACCCCAGTTCTTTGGCATGTAAAGCTTGCCGCGGGCACATGAAAAAGCAGTTTTTTACAAATGCTTTGTACATAGCTGTTGTGTTTCCTTTTAAAATAATATGCCCCCCATAACGTTCATCGTTGAATAGCGTGTGGCCAATGTGTTTCATGTGAACACGTATTTGATGCGTACGGCCGGTTTCTAATCTGCATTCAACGAGGCTGGTATACCCAAATCGTTCCAATACTTTATAATGCGTTACGGCGTGTTTTGCAATCGGATTTTCGCCTTCGGGAAAAACCATAAATTGCATGCGGTCCTGCGGATTACGAGCTAATGCTCCAATAATTGTCCCTTCGTCCTGTTTTACATTGCCCCAAACAAGTGCTTGGTATCTGCGGTGAGTTGTTTTCAGAAAGAATTGCTTGCCTAAATGGGCTTTGGCATGTTCCGTTTTGGCTATCAGTAATAAGCCAGAAGTATCTTTGTCGATGCGATGAACCAACCCTATGCGTGAATCATTAATGTCGTATTCAGGGTGGTCTTTCAAATGCCACGCAATGGCATTGAGAAGCGTACCATCGAAATTTCCAAATCCTGGATGTACCACTAGGCCTGGTTGTTTGTTTACCAGAATAATATCATCGTCTTCGTAAACTATGTCGATTGGTATGTCTTGTGGGTAAATTTTAAATTCGGTAGGTGGGTATTCCAAATGGATGGTAATAATGTCAAAAGGTTTTATCCGATAGTTGGACTTAACACTTTTATCATTTACCCTTATATTTCCTGCATCAGCAGCTTCTTGAATCCGATTGCGCGATATGCCCGACATGCAATTAACCAAATGCTTGTCGATGCGAACCATAGTTTGTCCTTTGTCAACTACAAAACGGTAATGCTCGTAAACTTCCCTATCGGGAATTTCACTTTCAATATCATCATCAATTATATCTTCCAAATATTCGTCAATCACGTTTTGTAATTTTTTCTTTGAAATTAAAAGAATTCCTCTTCGCCCTCTTTGTCGGCTTCATCTTCTTCAAAAACCTTATCGAGCATCGTTTTGTCTTTGGATAGCCAAACATCAATTCGGGTGCCTGCAGGCACTAATTTTCCTGCTGCAGGACGTTGACGGTAAATAATATAAGCGTTTTCGTTGCCACGTGGCGCCACATCGTAGTCAATTGCACCAACTACAATCGAAGCGGTAATAGCTTGTTGACGTGCATCTTCCAAAGACAAACCTTTTAGCGATGGAATTAAAATATCTTCGCCACCAAGTCCACTGCCAACAACCAAAGTTACGTAAGCGCCTTCCGGAATTCTAAATCCTGATGAAATGCTTCGGCCGCCATATTTTACATCAATTACCAAATCCTTGTATTCCGAAGGCGAATACTCAACATTGCTCACATTTATACCCACAGCACGTAGCATGGCATCGGCTTGTCGGTACGAAATGTCATTCACCTCGGGTAGTGGCGTATGATGTACTTGTTTTGAATTGATAATTAAATAAACAGGTCGGTTGGTTTTTACATTTGAATTAGCTGCGGGAATTTGATCTATTATAGTTCCCAATTTTTTATTCCTAACATATACCGAGTCGATTATTTGTGGATAAAGGCTGTGGTTTTTCAACATAACTTCCGCTTCTTCCATATACATGCCACGTAAATCGGGCACTTTTTCTGTCTGTCCATGTTGTGTGTAAATATCAACCAGATAGAGTGTTATCCACGACAAAGCCACTAAGATTAGTGTTGCTAGTAATAACCGCTTTAAAATAAAACCACCTAATGATTCGGACCAAAATTTCTTAAAATCCATGCTTGTGAATTAATAATTAGAAATTAATAATTTAGAAACGCTCAATCGAAGTCGAAACTAGCTTCAAAAGTAATTAAATTATTGGAAATTGTAATGTATTGAAATAAAAAAAGTAAAAACTTCAGTTGAGGTCTTTACTTTCTTTATATTCGTTTGAGCTTAAATGTTACGCTTTGTGGCGTCCTTCATCTGCTACTGTAAGTTTTGCTCTACCTTTAGCACGACGTGATGCTAATACGCGACGTCCATTGGCAGTTGCCATTCTTTCGCGGAAACCATGTTTGTTTCTTCTTTTTCTTTGTGAAGGTTGGAATGTCCTTTTCATTGCTTATAATATTATTTTGTTGATTTCTATCGGATTCAAATTCGGACTGCAAAA
>CAYXQZ010000396.1:0-2246 GCA_964466415.1 uncultured Paludibacter sp. | reverse complement strand
ACGAGTATCAAATGCGGATGCGAATGGGTGATATTTATGTCGAAGTGCTGGAATATCCTCTGGCTAATGCAGACACCAAGGCCGATATTGATAATTTCCAGTTTCCCGATCCTTATGCCCCAGGTCGTTTCCGGGATGCTGAAGCATTGATAACCAAGTACAAAAACGATTATTTTATTATCGGTGATATCGAAGTTACAGTCTTCTCGCTTGGTCATCAATTGGCAGGAATGGAAAAACTATTGATAGATATGATGCTCGAAACGGAGTATGTGATACCATTGTTCGAAGCATGTGGTGAGTATCAGACAAAAATTGGTCTTGAACTTATTAAAAGAGGGGTAGATGCAATTTGGTTTGGTGACGATTTTGGCACCCAGCTCAGTTTGATTATTCCGCCCGAAACTTTCCGCACACAACTGAAACCAATTTACAAAAAAATGGTAGATACTTTTAAACAAGCTAACCCCAACATTATCCCAATTCTTCATTGTGATGGTGCAGTAGCCGAATTGCTCGACGATATTAAGGAAATTGGATTTGAGGTTTTCAATCCTGTACAGCCTGGAGTACCCGGACATTTACCACAGGATATGAAAGATCGTTTTGGTGAGAAATTCGCCTTCTGGGGCGCTATCGACCAGCAAGATTTGTTGCCGAACGGAAGCGACGAAGCATTAGAAAATGATATCATAGAAAAAATCAGTATTTTAGGCAAAAATGGTGGTTATATGATAGCTCCTGCTCACATTTTACAAAACGATGTTTCGCCAGAAAGAGTATTGAAATTTATTGAATTGTGTAAAAAATACGGACAGTTAAATAATTAATTTAAAAACTCATGAAACATTCATTTCAACCCGATTACACCAATATTCTAAAGGTTTTACACAACCAACGTCCTGATTATTTGCCTTTGTATGAACACCATATCGATGTGCCTTTTATTTCGAAGGCAATAGGTGAGAAGTTGGAAATAGTATCGGACAACCCCGCCGATTTGGAAGACTATTACCGAAAAGTAACTTCCTTTTGGGCAAAGAATGGATACGATGCTTTTGATTACGAAGCTGCAATCTGCGAAATTTTCCCGGGACACGGTGCTATTTTGGGTGGAATGTTAGGACCGATACAAACACGGGAGGATTTTGAGAAATATCCTTTCGATGAATTGCCAGCTATATTCTGGAAAAAATATACGCCTCATTTGGAAGCCATACGCAAAGTAATGCCAGTAGGAATGAAAGCTTTTGGAGGTTGCGGATATGGCGTTTTTGAATCATCACAAGACCTTGTAGGATACGAGAGTCTCTGTCTAATGCAGTATCTCGACCCTGATTTATATACAGATTTGTTTAATAAGATAGGTGATTTATATGCTACTTTATGGACTAAAATGGTAAAGGAATACAGCGATATTTTTGTATTTTTCCGTATGGGTGATGATTTAGGACATAAAACTTCAACCATGCTTGAACCAGATACAATTCGCCAATTTATTTTACCCAATTATAAGCGAATTATTGATATAGTACATGCAGGGAACAAAAAATTTCTGCTTCATAGTTGTGGGAAAATTTTCGAATTAATGCCCGATATTATTGCATTGGGTATCGACGCTAAACACAGCAACGAAGACCAGATTGCACCTTACCAGGATTGGATTAATTTGTATGGTGATAAAATTGGCTTGTTTGGTGGTTTCGATATGAATGAGCTTATTCTAAACAACTACGATTATGTATTTGAAAAGGTAAAACGTGAAGCAACACAGTTCCGTTCCATGACGCAAGGTTATGGAGCAGGTTCAGGGAATTCTATTCCGGATTATATGTCGCTCGATGGTTTTCAGGCTATGGTAGATGCTGTATTTGCTATTCGTCAGGATGAAAGAAAATAACACTATGGAAAATAAAAACTCAATTTCAAAACTACTTCCCGTACTGTTTGCATTTTTTGTAATGGGACTGGCCGACTTGGTGGGTATTGCTACCAATTATGTAAAACAGGATTTTGGGTTGAGCGATACCTTAGCAAACTTGCTGCCTTTTTCGTTGTTTTTGTGGTTTGGTGTGCTTTCGGTACCTGTAGGTATGCTTACGACTAAACTGGGACGAAAAAATACTGTTTTAATGAGTATATTGATTTCAATAATTGGCTTGGGTGTATCTTTTGTTAGTCAGCAATTCGAGACTATGCTCATAGCCTTTGCTCTTATTGGAATAGGTAATACAATTATACAGGTT
>CAYXQZ010000395.1:0-2246 GCA_964466415.1 uncultured Paludibacter sp. | reverse complement strand
AGGGGTTAGGGGCAGTTTTTTAAATTTCTTTCGAAATCGTTATTGCCGCAATTGTTCCATCAGCCACAGCAGTAGTTATCTGACGGTATTTTTTGCTAATAATATCACCAATAGCAAACACATCAGGGATGCTGGTTTTCATATCTTCATCAGTCAAAATATATCCCCAATTATTCATCTCAGGAAGATTTTTACCCAATACAGCCACATTGGATTTGAAACCGATAAATACAAACACACCATCCGACTCAAGCTCTTTTAACTCTTTGGTTTTCAGGTCTTCGACGAATGTAATCATTTTGTCGCCACGTTTTTCGAACTTACGAGGTTCGTGTTCGTACATTACCGAAATTTTCTCGTTTTTCTGCAATTCGTCAATAGCCGTTTGGTTGGCAGTAAGCTTGTCGAACTGGTGAATCATGGTAACTTTAGCAGCAAATTTGGTGATAAACTGTGCCTCTTCTACCGCTGAATTTCCGCCTCCAATTACTGTTACTTCTTTATCAACAAAGTATTTAGCATCACAAGTGGCGCAATACGAAATGCCTTTACCTTTAAAATCGCTTTCGCCCGGCGCATTCATCGTGTTGGGTGTAGTTCCGGTGGCTATAATGATTTTCTTTGCTTTGATGGTTTCCAATTCATCAATTACAATTTCCTTTTTCAATAAATCCACCGAAGTAATATCCACCGCTACTTTAAAATCGATGCCCGTATGCTTTGCCTGTTCGCTCATGAAATGTGCCAACATAAAACCTGGTTGTGGCTTTTCAAAACCCGGATAATTCGAGACCTGATGCGTAATTCCCATATAACCACCCGGCAAGGCTGGGTCGATTAATACCGTTTTGATTTTTGCCTGACCAAGGTAAATTCCGGCTGTTAAACCCGCAGGACCACCACCCAAAATTGCCACATCGTATTCCGAAACGGTTTTTTTCTGATTCGCTTTAATAGCAGTTACTTCATCGAAAGTAAGCATTTTATTCAAACGTTCTACAATTTCCGACTTTTTAATACCGCCACTAATGGTGTCGAGAATTTGCTTTCCATTTTCGAAGAACAACAGCGTAGGAGAGGAGCTTACACCCAATTCGGTGGCTAACTCACGATTTCCCTGACGGAAAATTTTCACGAATTTGATTTTTTCGCCATACAATTCGGCCATAGCATCAAATTTTGGTGCTAACGCTTCACAAGGTGGACATTCGGTTGAATAAAAATCAACCACTACTTTTCCACCATTCAATACTTCTTGCTGAAAATCAGCTGCGTTTATTTCTTTCATAAGACCTCTCCCCGACCCTCTCCAGAGGAGAGGGAGAAACGGGTAATTTTAAATTTATGATAATTTATATGATGCCTAAACATGTTCATTTATTCATATTTCTGATAATTGAATCTTCTAAGTTAAGTAAAATCTATTCAAATGCTGTCTCCCTCTCCTCTGGAGAGGGCAGGGGAGAGGTAATACCCCGCTCCCAAACTCAACAATTCCTTTACTGGTCGGCAATCGGGTGAATTTGGATGTCCGTTTTTGTTTTTTGCTACCGATGCGCAACCACCGCCACAAGCCAACGCTACATCGCAGGTTTTACATTCGGCAATAGTTGTAATATCGCGGTTTTGCCAGCTTTCGATGGCTGTTTCGTTTTTTGTAATTGTAGGGTAAAAAGTTCCTAATTCGTCACCTTTGTTGCCTACGGTTGCGGTACACGAGTAAATTGTACCCGTAAAATCGAACGCCCATTCGGTTTTGCAAGCTGGGCACGAATCGAACAATGGTGTTGGAAGTTCTTCATGCTCAGCAATGTATTTAGCAATAGAAAATGCTGGTTTATAAAATTCGGCAATGTATGGATGTACTTTAAGCAATTCGTATAAATGCTGGTACAAAGTAGCTCGGTCGAATAATTTCTCGGGTGTAGAGTTGCAAAAATGTAATTCGTAGTTACGTCCAATTTGCGTTTTGAAATAAGGCGAAACAGTCCAGCCACGGTCGATAGCAAAGCGCGATAGTCCGGCTAAGTTGTCTATATTTTCTTTGTCGATTACCATGCGCAAGTTGATATTGATTTCCGCAGCAAGGCAAGCATCAATTCCTTCTACAATGCGGTCAAAAGTTGGTTGTTTTCCTTTCAAGTAACGGCGACCATCGTGCACTTCCTGCGTTCCATCGAGCGTAACTTGCACTTCGCGAATGCTGGCTGTTTTTAGCAAATCTACATAACTTGCTAATGTATAGC
>CAYXQZ010000394.1:0-2263 GCA_964466415.1 uncultured Paludibacter sp. | reverse complement strand
TTGCTAAGCAGTATCAACCTTTTTGCTCAAAAAACCACCGATGCCAATATTGTGGGTGATGTAAAAGATGCCAAAACAGGTGAACACATTCCATTTATAAATGTTACAGTTGCAAATACCGTAATTGGCACTACTACCGACCGCACAGGTCACTTCTATTTGAAAAATCTACCCATTGGTACTCAAACAATAAAAGTAAGTGGACTTGGTTATAATACAGTTGAAAAAACCGTAAAAGTTGAAGCAAATAAAACCATCGAACTTAACTTTTTGGTTACCGAAAGTTCCTTGTCGCTCAACGAAGTAGTGGTGAGTGCTAACCGAAACGAAACAAATCGGAAAGATGCTTCGGTGGTTGTTGGAATTTTGAGTCCCAAAATATTTTTAGCTACGAATGCTGTATGTATGGCACAAGGCCTTAATTTTCAGCCAGGTGTACGTGTAGAAACCAATTGTGGAAATTGTGGTTTTACGCAAGTGCGCATCAACGGGCTCGACGGTCCGTATTCGCAAATTCTGATTGACAGTCGCCCAGTGTTTAGCGCCCTTTCGGGTGTGTATGGTTTGGAACAAATTCCAGTAAATATGATTGAGCGCGTAGAAGTGGTGCGTGGAGGTGGTTCGGCTCTTTATGGTTCCAATGCCATTGCGGGAACAATTAATATTATAACAAAAGAAGCTCTTTCCAATCAATTTAATGCAGGATACAACCACGAATATATTGGTGGAAAAGCACACGACAGAGCCGTAAACGTGAACACTTCGATGGTAAGCGACGATAGTAAATCGGGCATGTACCTCTATGGAACTTATCGCAATCGTGACCCATTCGACTACAATGGCGATGGTTACTCGAACATACCTTTGTTGAAAAATCAAGCTCTTGGTTTGCGATCGTATTATCGCTTGAGTACGCAAAGTAAAATCACACTTGAATATCACAATATGAGCGAATTGCGCCGTGGTGGGAATAAATTTGAATTACAACCCCACGAAACCGAAATAACTGAGCAATTGAGACACGACATTAATGGTGGAAGCATGGCTTACAATTGGTTTAGTGCAAACGGAAAAACAAAAGTAAATGCATACACTTCGCTACAAAATGTGGAGCGCGATAGCTATTATGGCACCAATTTTAATCTTGATGCTTATGGAAATACAAAAAACCTTACGTGGGTAACAGGCGGACAGTTTACGAATAATTTCGATAGATTGTTTTTTATGCCTGCTGAACTAACTGCTGGAGTTGAATATAGCTACGACGATATGCACGATATAATTACGGGCTATAACCGCGACTTTGCACAAAAAACTCATGTCATGGGCATATTTGCGCAAAACGAGTGGAAAAACAGCAAAGGAAGCATTTTACTTGGCGCAAGGCTCGACAAGCACAACTTGCTCAACAAAGCTGTGCTGAGTCCGCGCATTACCACGAAATACAATTTTACGTCCAACCTCAACTGGCGTGGTTCATACTCGGCTGGCTTTAGAGCACCGCAAGCTTTCGACGAAGATTTGCACCTCGATGCAGTAGGTGGCGTAATGAAAATTATTTCGCTAGCCGAAAATCTTCTGCCCGAATATTCCCACAGTCTGAGCACTTCGCTCGATTATAGTTTCGGTATAGGCAAAACCGAATTCAATGTACTTGCCGAGGTTTTCAATACACGTATTAACAATGTATTTATCCTTACCGAAGTGGGCAAAGATGCAGCAGATAATATTTTGGTGAAACGACGCAATGGTTCAGGCGCACACGTTACGGGAATTAATTTAGAAGGTAAAATTGCTCCAAACCCCAATTATCAGTTGCAATTTGGTTATACTATCCAAAAAAGTTTATACGACCAAGCAGAAGCATGGAGCAACGATGTAAATGTCATTGCTACACGCACCAAACTCCGTACACCTAATAATTATGGCTTTTTTACCCTTACCGCCAGCCCAACAAAAAAATGGGCACTCTCGGCAACAGGCACCTATACAGGCTCCATGCTTGCACCACACTTTGCTGGTTATATAGCAGCCGACCGAATGGAACAAACTCCCGAGTTTTTCGATTTAAACCTCAAAGCTTCGTACGACATAAAGCTTAGTGGCATTACCCTGCAACTCAGTGGCGGGGTGAAAAATGCGTTTAATGCATACCAAAAAGATTTGGACAAAGGTGCTTTGCGCGATGCAGGTTATATTTATGGTCCAAGCTTACCACGAACGTTTTTCGTGGGTTTGAAGTTTAATAATTAGCTTCTTTTTT
>CAYXQZ010000393.1:0-2269 GCA_964466415.1 uncultured Paludibacter sp. | reverse complement strand
GTATTATCAACAAATGTGGCTGTGCCAGTGGCATCGCTTTGTAATGTAATACCATTGGTAGCGGTTAATGTTCCTGAACTTAATGTAAGTTTAGCACCCGGAGCCACTGTAAGTGACCTAACTGTTTTGGTAGCATCGATAACAAATTCACCTGTACTTACTGTTAGATTTGTGTTGGATAACTGTAAATCGGTCAGACCTGAAGTACTTAGATTTCCCCCAGAATTACTTGCAGTGGCAGCCGAAACAGCATTTCCGCTGGCAGCAGTAACGATATTTACTGAGTTAGTCTCTGTACTTGATAAAACTATGTTTTGTGAATTATAAGAACCTGAAACAGCTGCATTGGCAGCCAACCGAACACTTAATGTACCACTTACGTTACCCGAAGTATGGGTAAATGTAGCTGTAGCACCATACGTTGAACCATTGCTTGATACTTCAAAACCAGTTGGAGCTGTGGCAGTAATATCAGCAATTAAACCAGTTGCAGAAATAGGAAATGTTTGTGCTGCTGATACAGTACCATAGGTAATAGTAAATGAATTAGCTGTAGCACCTCCTGTTATTAATCTTTTCTGTTGAATTGTAATATCATCAATCCAAATCGTACCTAATAAAGTGGGACGACCCATAGCTCACATAAAACCGACTGGACCAGTATTATCCATTGCTGTAGACTCAATTGAGAAGTTTTGAAATGCATTAGTAAGATTGACACGTTGTTCAAATGCAACAACACCTTCCATTCTAAAAAGTAAGCTGTTTGAAATATTTGATTTTGCTTTAAAATTAATTACATATTGCTTCCCTTTTACACCGGTCAGCTTTGAATTTTTGAATTGTAATGTCCACCAATCATCGCTGTTTTGAGTTATATTCAATCGTGCACATTTATTGGCTGGATCTGCATCAACTTGTTCCACCCCGAATGTCCACGCTCCGTTTCCAAAATTTCCTAAATCAAAGTCACCAATATTTGAAACTCCCGGAACAACTGTATTAAAGTTTTCAGAGAAATTAATTGGTGTGTATTTCTCGGTTATTACAATATCATCTATCCAAATATCACCAATTAGGATTATAACCAAATGCCCACAAGAAATTGGCAGTTCCACTATTTTCCATAGGGGTTGTATCAATTGAGATGACTTGAGTTACATTTGCAGTAGGTATTGTTATATCCTGTACAAATGAACTTTGACCTTGAACATAAAATTGAAACTTATTATTGCTTGTAGATGATTTAATCTTAAAAGTAATATTATAGCTCATTCCTTTGCCAACTGTTGTTAATGCATCATCTTCAACTTTAAATTGCAATCCCCACCATTGGTTACCGGGGTTCTGAATATTCAAATAGGCGGACTTACTACCTGATAGCGCTTGCGCTCCTGTGGCTAAATCGTAAGTCCTGGCTGCACCTCCACCAGCGTTAAAGTTTTTAACCTGCACATTTCCAAGCAGATCTGTTCCTACTACAGCAGATTCAAAATCTTGGCTGTAGATAATGTGACTCTGAGCAAAAAGAATTGTTGAAGACAACAATATAAACGGGGTTCAATGTAATAAATAAAACAAAATATAAATGTCAAAAAAGAATAAAGTTACCCGGATAATAACATAAACACCCTGCAAAACAGTAATTTCACCCTTGCTGTTCTTGCGGGGTGTAAATACTAACCTTAAGTTAAACTATACCTTCATTTTCAATCAACGATTTTTGAATGTTTTAATGTTTCACTTGGTCCGGCCGAAGGCGTTATTGTGATGTGTGCGAGATTTCGTTATCGAGAGCTATATTTTTTTATTTTGGAAGCACTAATGATTTCTTTGATTTCGTCAGTATTTTTTACAATTTAACGAACAATTTTTTATCTCTATCTTAACTTAATTATTTTCAATTATTTTCTTCAATTCCCGTCGAAGTTCGTCTGCCTTTTCAGGATATACAGAAATTAAATTAATACGTTGCGAAATATCATTGCTTAAATTGTATAGAACTGCTGAAGAAGTATCATTTTCATATTGATTGCTGAACCATTCAGGCATTCTTGAATGTTGACCATTTTTGGCATCAATAAGCACCCAATTCTCTTTCTGAATGGCATAGTTATCAAATGTATTATAAACCATGCTTGGCCTGGTGCTACCAGACATCCCTTTTAAAACATTTTTCTGATTATAACTATCGCCCGCTGCACCAGCAGGAAGAATTATGTCGGTGGCTGAGGCAAGGGTTGCCATCAGGTCAATTTGACTGATTAGT
>CAYXQZ010000392.1:0-2272 GCA_964466415.1 uncultured Paludibacter sp. | reverse complement strand
CACTTATCGATGCACATTTGCCTTTCAGGGTAGTAACCGATTGGAAACTTACAGCAGCAAACCTAGCACAATACAAAACGTTTATTATGCCCTGTGCCGATTATTTGAATGATAGTACGTTGAGTATACTAACAAACTGGGTCGAAATGGGCGGCAGATTAGTACTTACAGGTTCGCCTGGTAAGTTTTTCGATACGGATGGGCTTTTTCAACGCCGTACGCAACCTCTCCTGCAAAATTTAGTGGGACGTAACATAAGCAATGCTCCCGAAATAGTGAAAAACGATGCATTGGTTTACGACAAAACGGTGTACACACGCACTGTAGGAAATGGTACCGTTGTGTGGACTGCCGAACCTGTGGGAATGAACTATTTCAATGCAAAATATTCAGCCGATGCTGTTCCAAGACGCACTGCATTGCTTTCAAATCTTAAAACCATGATGGGAACATCCGGTTTGTTTGATGGTTCAGCGTTGCCGGTTACTGTTGGAAGTTATGTGTGGAATGGAGCAGATGGAAATTCGGTATTTGTGGATCTGGTAAATTATAATTACAACGAAACTACTGACCAAACTGAAAATGCTCAAAACCTGACTTTGAAAATTAAACTTGTAGCAGGAAAAACAGTTAGCTCAGTTCTTGGTATAGCTCCCGAAGGGAATTCGACATTGAACTTCTCTGTTTCAAATGGATGGGCAACAATTACAGTCCCTACACTGCAAAATTATTTGGCGGTTAAATTGCTGTATTCAAGTTTTACAACAATTTCGGATGTAGATATTAAACCTAAAACTTTAAGTATTTTGCCAAATCCGGCTAAAAACGAGATAAAAATCGTTTCCGAAAATCAAATTCAAAGTGTTGATATTTACGATTTAACAGGTAGAAGAGTATTGAAAAATATAATCCCTGTGAATAATCAATTAAATATTTCGATATTGACTCCGGGTATTTACTCTGTTTATAGTAGATTTTCTACAAATAGTACAGTTATAAGTAAAATTATCGTAATCCAATAATTCTTGATTGTTGAAGTAGATTAAATAGGCGTTGAACACTTTTATTAAATACCATACTTTTTAGATATCACAGCATACCTTTAGAATTTTATTCTGATATATTTTTGTAACGAATTAATTAAATTTTATATGTATGAAAAAAATTATTTTACTCCTTGCGGTAGCATTGTCTGCCATTACAACTTTTGCGGTTCCAGTTATTATTCACGTGTCACCTACAGGTTCATCATCTGAATCGGTTAATGGATTATCTTGGGCAAATGCCGTTTCACTTGACAGAGGAAGAAATCTTTCCAATTTTTATTTTTCACAATCTACTCCCGTCGACAATCAGGTTTGGGTAAAAGCAGGTACATACAATCTGACTGCTGCTTTTAATTTAAATGCAAATATGTCCTTTTATGGCGGATTTATTGGAAGTGAAACCGATTTCAGTCAACGTAACTGGGTAACTAATCAAACAATTATTAATCAGACTGGTACAGTTATGGTGATATTTGGAAATGGGTTAGTTTCTCCTGGTGTATTCACAGATTACAATGTGTTATTGGATGGATTTATTCTTCAGGGAGGTAACATGGCTGGTGCAAATGGCTGTGGGTCAATTGCTCAAGGAACAACTCTTCGAAATTGTATTCTCAGAAATAATAAGGCAACTACAAATGTAGGTGCATTAGGTTTTATAGCAGTAACAGGTTCAACAAAGAAAATATCATTAGACAATTGTTTGATAATAAACAATCAGGCAGGAGGAAATACTGCTGCATTATCAGCCTTTGCTGTTCCAGCAGATATAATTAACTGCACATTTGCAAATAATTATGCGGGTGTAGGTACAGCTAGCAATGCAGTTATTACGGCAACTGCAGGAGCTGTTCACAATTTTTATAACAATATTTTTTACAATAACCTAAATGGAAGTTCAATAGCAAAAGCTATTGGTAATAACACTTCAAAAGTTTTATTTAATAATGCCTGGGACTCTGCACCTACTGATGGTGTTGGTCTATCAACTAACAACAATATCAGTATATCTTCTTCTCCGTTTGTTTCTGCCACCAGTTATGTTGGGGCTGCTAATGGAGTTGATAAATTAGCTTCAGCTATCGAGAGTGCCAATTTTAAATTAGCAACAGGTTCTTCGTGTATCAATGCTGGCAATAACACTTACGCTACTGCTACTTCAGATTTGGCCGGTAATAATCGTATTCAAAACACAACAGTTGATATTGGTTGTTATGAAGTCACTC
>CAYXQZ010000391.1:0-2275 GCA_964466415.1 uncultured Paludibacter sp. | reverse complement strand
GAAATGGTGTTTCACCAGTGTATTCGGCTAGCATGCTCCAATCGAATTTCACTCCTGAACCTCCATACGCTTCCGTCTTAGTGTCGAAAAGGAAAAAGTCACACGAACCCTCATAGGCTTTTGTAACCTTGAAATTATAAGCATCAGCTATCGGAAATGCTTTTAAAACCAATAAGCCTGTATCTTTTAATTTTCGACAAATCTCAACATTTTCGCTGCCATGAAGTTGTACTCCATCCAAATTGTATTTGTAAACAACTGTAAGTATGTTATCCAAACTTTCGTTTACAAATACACCAATTTTTTTTATTGACTTTGGTATGGAATTCAGTGTTTCAATATCCAACGGTTCAGCATAACGTGGCGATTTTGGATAAAAAATAAAACCCATAAAATCAGGCTGTAAATCTGCAATACTGCGTATATTTTCGGGGAATTTCATCCCGCAAACCTTAATTCCTAACCGGCCCCCCAACCCCCTAAAGGGGGAGTTGAAGTTAGTATCGTTTGGTAAATTATGTTTTATAATCATATAAATCTTATTGAAAATAATCAATACTAATATTTCTTGTTCCCCTTTAGGGGTTAGGGGCAAGTTTTTCAATAAATTTTTGCAACGCCTCCGCCGGATTTTCTTCTTTCATAAAGTTTTCACCCATAAGGAAGCCTTTATAACCCACGTTGCGAAGTTCTTTTACCGTTTCAGTTTTCGAAATGCCGCTTTCACTTACTTTCACATACTTATCGGGAATCAGTGCTGCCAAATCGAACGAAGTTTGTATGCTTTGCTCGAAAGTCTTCAAATTGCGGTTGTTTACACCCAGCATATTCACATAGTCGTTAGCATGACCGAGTTCTTCGGCATTATGGACTTCGAGCAATACTTCCAAGCCAAGTTTATGGGCATTTTCAGCCAATTTTAATGTTTCTTCAACGGTCAATGCCGCCGCAATCAACAAAATAACATCGGCACCCATAGCCTTTGCTTCGTAAAGCTGATATTCGTCAATCACAAAATCTTTACGCAGTACAGGACAAGAAACAAACGGGCGCGCAGCCATCAAATCCATGGTCGTTCCACCAAAGTACTCCAAATCTGTTAGAATAGAAATCCCCGATGCACCTGCAGCACTATAACCCGAGGTCACATCTACCACATCAGCATCTTCATGAATCCAACCCAACGATGGTGATTTTCGCTTAAATTCCGAAATGATTCCCGATTCGGAGTTCAGCAAACTTTGCTTCATCGACATGCATTTACGCGCAAAAGCCGGAGCTTTTTCAAGAGCCGAAACGGGTGTTGAAAGCTTTCGCGATGCAACTTCTACTTTTTTACTTGCAATTATTTTATCTAAAATTGTCATTAACTTCGTATTATTTGGCTCTGCCGTTATTTACTACGTGTTATTAGTGCTTCGCACGTTATTTATCCCAGCCTGCGGCAGGCAGGTTCGATGCTATTAATAACGCCCGCAGGGCAAATAACCATTAATAACGGCGTAGCCTAATAACTATTTATATATCTCCAAAAAATTCTCAAACGCCCGTTTCGCACTACCACTTTCTAGCGATTCGGCAGCTTCGGCTTTGCATTGTTCTAAGGGCTTGTATCCGCTTCGTGTTTGTATGGCAAATGCAGTATTAATAATCACCGCATTACGTTGCGCTTCGGTGGCTTTATTGTCGAGCACATTCATAAATATCTGAGCAGCTTCGTCTACCGTATTTCCACCCCAAAGTTCTTCCTGTTGAATCTTTTTGAAACCCAATTGCTCAGGTGTATATACAAACTCTCCACTGTTATTCGAAACTTTGCATGTGTCTGTCAGCGAAACCTCATCATATCCATCCAACGAATGAACAATGCTGTATTGCACTCCCAAATTCTGATAAATATAATTGTAAAGGCGCATCATTTTCAGGTTATAAACACCTAAGCATTGATATTGCGGCTTTGCAGGGCTAATAAGTGGTCCGAGTATATTAAAAAAAGTACGAACTCCCAACCCTTTACGTACTGGTGCCACATTTTTCATTGCCGGATTAAACAATGGCGCATGCAAATATGCAAAGCCCGCATCTTCCAGTGAGCGTTTAATCACATCGATATCAGTAGTGAATTTTGCTCCGAAATACTCCAGCACGTTCGACGACCCACTTACCGAAGTGGCGCCATAATTACCGTGCTTGGCTACTTTATAACCAGCACCTGCCACAGCAAAACAGCTACAAGTGGAAATATTAAACGTATTTTTTCCATCGCCACCCGTAC
>CAYXQZ010000390.1:0-2283 GCA_964466415.1 uncultured Paludibacter sp. | reverse complement strand
CTTATCGCGAAACGAAAAGGGAAACTTCGCCCGAGCTGTCCGTAGTTTCTTTAACTACGGACTGTGAAAAGTAAGGCAGTATGAGACGAGAAATAATATAAGTTCACAAATTTGTGAATCCAAAAAATAAGCATTATCTTTGCGACAAATAAAACGATATGGTTTTAAACTTTGAAAAAGATTACTTGCGCGAAATGTACGAAAACGGAAAAAGTTCCGATAAAAAACATCGCTTTCAACCCGAAATTATCCGTGCGTATGCAAAATGCTTGTATCGATTAGAAGAAGCCATTGCCCCGGAAGACCTATACAAATATCAATCATTGCATTTTGAAGCATTGGTTGGCGACAAAAAGGGTTTATACTCTGTTAGAGTAAATAATCAATACAGGGTTGAATTTAGTATTTCGCAAATTGAGATAAATCAAGAAACGGTTGAAACGAAAATTACAATTTGCAATATCATCGAATTATCAAACCATTATAAATAAAAACATCATGGGTACATCAGTTAATAAATACACGCCTTATTTCCCAATTCATCCTGGCGAAATTCTAAAAGACGAAATCGAATATCGCGGCATATCTCAACGCCTGCTTGCTTCACAAATGGGCGTTTCGTACACATTGCTCAACGAGGTGTTAAATGGTAAGCGACAGTTAAACGCTGAACTGGCAATGCTTGTGGAAGCCGCATTGGGTTTGGATGCTGATACCCTTGTTCGTATGCAAGTACGCTACAATATGCAAATGGCACGCCAAGATCAAACATTTGCACAGCGACTTGCAAATGTGCGAAAAATTGCAGCTATTCTCTGAATAGTGTTATTTTTAACAGTTGCTTAATCCCGAGCTGTCCGTAGTTTCTTTAACTACCTTCGCTAAACGTAGGCAATTTGGTTCTGCTTATGCTATTGATTATCGCTGTAAAAGCATTCCGATAACTACAGGAAAAGAGTTTACATCAGCCTGGGCGTTGTCTCTGCCTACGTCCGGCGGAAAGCAAATCTCCTGATTTGTAAATTAAAAAACGGACTCACCTCAAAACAGGGTTAGTCCGTTTTTTTATTTTTTTATTTTTTTTATTTATTTTTTCGGGGCGCAACTTAGAGTCGCACTCCGCTCCAAGTAGCCTGTAATCTTGCACTAGATGCTCGGCGTATGGCTCTTTGCCTACGTCGCGGTAATAGCAGGTTTCCAAACTTGCACATTTAAAAAACACGGCTGAATTTCAACAATTGAAGTTCGACCGTGTTTTTATATACTATAATATTCAAAATAATTTGTTTTCATGTTTCACTTTCGGGCTACTTTGTGTACCTTTGCAGCGTGAATATGAAAAAACAAAGAACAATTATTTTTTACAAGAATTACTTTCAAGAATTCTTCGACAAGCAGCGCGAGAAAGTAAAGGATAAAATTATATGGACTTTAGAGTTGATAGAAGAGCTCGTAAGAGTGCCAGAAACATATCTGAAGCACATTGAAAATGCAGATGGACTTTATGAAATCAGAATTCAACTAGGAAGTGATATTTTTCGTATCTTCTGTTTTTTCGACCAAGGTAAATTAGTAATTTTAGCAAACGGATTTCAGAAGAAAACACAAAAAACGCCCAAACAAGAAATTGAAAAAGCACTTAATATAAAACAGGAATATGAAAACAACAAATAATAATCTAATGACACTCGACCAGTTTAAAGACAAAAACTACGGCTTACGTGGTACTGTAAAACGCGAGAACTTAGAAGCAGGATACGAAAATTTTAAAATTGGAACACTCATTCATGATGCCAGAATCGAAAAAGGCATGACACAAGAAGAGCTTGCCCAAAAAGTAGGAACTACCAAATCGTATATTTCGAAAATTGAAAACAATTTAAAAGAAGCTCGAATTTCAACACTTCAAAAAATTATCGAAATTGGCTTTAGTGGTCATTTAGAGCTTTCAATAAAACTTTGATTGAAAACACCCTAGCTCCAAGTAGCGTGTAATCTTGCACTAGATGTTCGGAGTATGGCTCTTTGCCTACGTCGCGGTAATAGCAGGTTTCCAAACTTGCATTTTAAAACCACAGGCTACACACAGCGAGTCGGGGCGCGACTTATAGTCGCACTCCGACTGGGTTGAATTGTCGTTTGTTGTTTTTTTCTAAGCCATTGCCAGCGTAAAAACACTTACTTTTATTCCATCACATTGTTTGAGTGCTTGTATGGCTGCATCTATAGTTGAGCCGGTAGTTAGCACATCGTCCACCAATAAAATGTGTTTGTTTGCAAATG
>CAYXQZ010000389.1:0-2288 GCA_964466415.1 uncultured Paludibacter sp. | reverse complement strand
ACGACCGTTTTTTTGGATTAAAGCAAGATTATGCCGACTTATATGGTTTTGTGAGGGGGATAGCTACCTACCTCGATGGATATGTAGAAGCAGCTGTTTTTGGGAAAAACATGACGGTTATGAATGCACCTAATGTAATCAATAGTACGCTACCGGATAGTGTTTATGCCGTAGTGCGTGTAATCCCTAAATCTACAACTTCGGATGTGGTGATTCATTTTATTGATTGGAGAACTACAAAATCATCTTTTAGTGTAAGCCTGAGTAAAACATATATGTTTGCTGGGAATCCATTTAGTGTTAGGTTTTTACAACCGGTTTCGTACAATGAGGAGACACACAACGCTTGCGAAACAAATGCAGCTGCTGCGCGGCCTGCCAACGAATTATTTTCGGCTAAACAATCTAGCTATTATCAAGCTTTGGTAAACACGAGTACAGTTATTGGCAGTGAATCAAATCAAACAGTTACAGTCAATGTTCCACAATTGTCACCATGGGGAATACTAATAATTTCAAAAATATAAATTCAAACAATTTAAAAACAAAACAATTTTTCTACTAACATTTAAAAACAAAAAAAATGAAAAAAATTACTTTAATGGTGCTAAGCATCATGGCTTTTGCCACAGTGGTAAATGCTCAAAATTTTCTCACAGATGGAGATTTTGCAACGACAGTAGCTGGGAATTTTACCCTGGGTACTACAAGTTATGTTAACGCTACAACTGCACGTAATGTTTGGGGTGGGCAAAACACCCAAACATCCGACAATCCACTACCTGTTATAGGTGTGATAAACGATGCCGGTAATAAATGTGCCAGTTATACAAGAGGTGCTACTACTCCTGGCCCGATCGCACCGGCAGCATATCTATATCAACGCTTATCAGCTACAGCTGGTATAAGCACTTCGAAAACCTATAAACTAACTTTTAAAGCAAAATCAATTACAGCCAACAGAAGTGGTTTTTTCTACATAAGAACCAGAGGTAATTCACCTACTTATCCAAGATTTGCATTGAGAGCAGATTGGAACTATGGTGCAAGTGATACTTACGGGTGGTGTATATACAAAAGTTCAATTCCTCAAACATGGACAGAGTATTCACAGACATTTGTGTTCTCAAATTCATTCTGTGCATCTTCAGTTATTTCATCAATACAACCACCAGCACTTGGTTCTGAAGCTCCATTTACTACTGCAGACTTAAATGATCTTGTTATTTGCTTTTATTCAAACTCAGTAAGTGGGGGTACGGTGTATATCGATGATGTTGTATTCGAGGAAGATACAACAACTGCTGTTGAAAAAGTTATTGCTGACGATGCTAAATTTGTTATGGTTGAAGGACGTAATTTAAAAGTTTTAAATCCGCAGGATTTAGCTGTTTACGATTCAATGGGACGTGTTGTAGTGAGTGCTAATAACAATACATCCAATATTGCATTGAAAAATAAAGGAATTTATTTTGTGAAAGCAATATCGAAAAACGGACAAAATCAGATTCAAAAAATCAGTGTAAAATAATTTTCTGTTTGGTTTTTAAAATTGATTTTTTTTATTTATAAAAAGTTGAGTAAACTTATAACTCCCTGTCAAATAAGTACAGGGAGTTATAAATCCAACAAAAAAATAGTATTAACAATATATAAAATTAAATTTATGAAAAAGTATGCATTATTGGTGCTAAGCATCGCAACCTTTGCCCTAGTGGCAAATTCACAAAACCTCCTGAAGGATGGTGATTTTTCGTCAACGTCAATAGGAAACTTTAAACTTGGCTCTACAAGTTATGTTAACATTTCTAGTTCCCGGAATAGTTGGGGTGGACAGTGTACAACACAAGACGATGATGCTACACCAGCTAAAATTGGAGTTGTCTCCGATGAAGGAACCGTTAACAAATGTGTTAGCTTTACAAGAGGAACTACAAAGCCAGGTCCTATTTCACCTGCTACTTATCTTTATCAACGATTATCTGCATCAGCTCAACTAAGTACAACTAAGACATATAAACTATTGTTCAAAGCCAAGTCAATTAATTCGAATCAAAGTTGTTTCTTCTATATTAGAAATAGAGCAGCTACGAAATTTGCAGTAAGAGCTGATTTTAAATACGATGTAAATGAAATATGGGGATGGTGTATCTATAGAAGTTCAATACCTACTACATGGACAGAGTATTCGCAGACTTTTGTATTCTCGAATTCAGTTTTTGCAACATCAGTTATTTCATCTACTCAACCAGCTGCACTTACATCGCCAGTTCCTTTTACAGAAGCTG
>CAYXQZ010000388.1:0-2297 GCA_964466415.1 uncultured Paludibacter sp. | reverse complement strand
TTGTGCGTTCGTTCTTTTTATTTTCTTTCAATCAAATTAGTTTTTTATAAATTTCGTAGTGAAAGATTTACCTAATTGGTCAGTAAATATTATAAAGTATATGCCAGTTGCTAAATTTGAAACATCAATTTTATCACCATCAATTTTACAATTAAAATTTTGTCCTAAGTGATTTAAAATCGAAGTAGAAATTATTGCAAACTGAGTTTCGAAGGTAATAAAATTGGTTGTTGGATTTGGATAAATTGAAATGGACTTATTTGAGAAAACTTCATTATTGCTTGATAATGAACTAGGAACATACCAAACATAATTATCGGCTCTAACATCAGCCGCGCCACCCGATATGTCTAAAACACGGACATGAGTGATATAAGTATTAAAATTGGCACCTGTTGTGGCTGAATTTAAAGTTATGGAAACATCTGTTCCTACTTGATGCCAAGTTCCACTGTCGTATTTTGCCCAAAGTTGTAATGTTGCATTCCCTATTTTGCGAACTTCATACGATACACTATTGGTAGCAGTAAAAGGTTCAGAAACTAACTGAGTCGAACCTTGTCTTATTGCAGAAAGCCGATTGCCACCAACATATACAAACCCAAACCAATAATCGCCAAAAGTGCCACCAACCCAGTTGTTTAAATTCCCTCGTACATAGCAACCTGCAATTGCCAATTGTGTTGTTGAACCCAAAGCCATTAAATCAGAAACATACGGAAATGAAAATGTGTGGTTGAATGAACCGATAATAGGCGTATAGGGTGCTGGTAAATCCAAAAATCCACTCATTTGTGGTCCTGTTGGTGCTGTAGCAGGAATAATATAATGTAATTCGCCTCCAGTTACAGTTACAGTATAAGCTGGGTTGGCTTGTGCTGGGTTATCATTTGGCCCAGAAGTGTAGTTTAATCCTGCGTAGGAATTGTCATCAAAATTATCTTCATAAATAATTTGAGCATTAGAGTAGATTGACCCAATAATTAATGAAATTGTGAATATTATATTTTTCATTGTTTTATGATTTTAAAGTTTGTAATTCGGTTGTTTTTATCTTGAACCTTTATAATATATATTCCACTAGAATATAAAGATAAATCAAGAGTATTTTCTTGTGTTGTGAGCAATAATTCTCCTTCGGAAGTAAAAAGTCTTTTATCAAGAAGATTTAAATTACTATCAAAGAACAACTTACCTGAAGTTGGATTTGGATAGATTTTATAAGCAGTCATTTGTTCATTTACTTCTATAGATGCTAATGGATTTTGATAATTACCTGCACTATCTAACAAGCAAATAAACAAATCACTTGCACCATTGCTATTCGTTGTTGGAGATAATGGAATGGAAGCAAAAGCATTGTTTCCGTGAAATCGACCTGAAAAAACAACTTGTTGTTCGTTTAAAAGTTTTACGCTTGTTCCTAATGTAAGTTGGTTATTTCCATCTACAACTCCACCAAATTGCTTTGCCCACTGACAAATTCCGTTTGAATTGTATTTGGCAATATAACCATCGTGTCCACCACCTGTGCAATTTCCCGTTAGTGTCATTGTTGTTCCGTTGGGATTGAAATTTGCAGACGTTCTAAACCAACCCGTAACGTAAATGTTTTGTTGATTGTCGGTTGTTAAACGGTGAGCTTGGTCTTGTCCTGTTCCACCAACTGTGAAAGAAAGTAAATGATTACCGTTATTGTCATATTTTGCCACAAACCAGTCGTTTGCTCCATTCATTGTATGAGTAATAACACCAGCATTTGGATCGTAATCGCAATTAACACCCGCATTACCAGCGATATAAATATTATTTAAATTATCAATTGTGATACCTCCAGGTGCACCAATGTCAGCAGCAGGTCCGCCAATTTTCTTTATCCAAATTAAATTTCCATCAGTATCATATTTACCAAAAAAGGTATCAAAGCTACCCGAACTTGTGAGATTGCTAATTCCTGAATTAGGGTCAAAATCAACAGTTGTTTGGAAATATCCTGTAAGAATTAAGTCGCCATTATTATCAATGATTATACATGACCCTTCGTCAATTCCAGAACCGCCTACTTGTTTTACCCAAAGTATTTCACCTGTTGAACTAATTTTTCCAAAGACTACATCTTCCACTTGTGTTGTAAATGTCGTAGTACCTACAATGACTGTTCCTTCAATCACTCCAGTCCAATATACATTTCCATTTATATCTACATCTAAATTAAAAGCATCATCCAAACTATCAGCACCGCAAGTTACTACCCATTGAAAATTTCCGTTTGCATCATATTTTGCAATATAAGCATC
>CAYXQZ010000387.1:0-2300 GCA_964466415.1 uncultured Paludibacter sp. | reverse complement strand
TCAATCGATTTTATATTAGCTTGTACTGTTTATCCTCTTTTGGAACTGAATAATAGAAATATTGACTATAACAATTGCCGTTGGATTTTGTGGACGGATACTGACTTGATAAATAAACAATTGACTCAAAATACGGAAATAAAAGAGTTGTTTGTTAAGTAATTTCCTATAGAAGGTACGGACAGCTGCCAGTACGAGATTACACGCTACTCTCAGCGAGGGTCATTTTCGGAAAAGTATATATTTTTTTTTGTAAATTATATAGGAAAAGTGTAGTAAATGCTGTGATTATTTATCAGAAAAGTGTATATTTGTCCCCTGAATCATTAAAAAAAACTGCTATGTTATTTCGTAAAATTGAGAATTACATCGAAAATCATCTTCAGTCCAACTCTAACAAAATTTTAATAGTAGATGGCGCTCGTCAGATTGGAAAATCTTTTATCATCCGACATGTAGGGCAAAAGCTATATAAAAATTATATTGAAATAAATATGGAAGAAGATAAACTGGGTAATAAAATATTTGCTGAAGCTAAAACGGTAAATGATTTTTATTTGGCTTTAAGCGTCATGGCGGGAGACCGCATGAAAGCAAAATCGGACACCTTGGTTTTTATTGATGAAATTCAGGCTTATGATCATTTACTTACCTTATTGAAATTTTTAAATGAAGATGATAAATTCACTTTTATTGCAAGTGGTTCATTGTTGGGAGTAACATTAACAACTACTTCCTCCATTCCGTTGGGAAGCATTCAGATAAAACACATGTATCCAATTGATTTTGAAGAATTCCTCATTGCAAATGGTATAGGCAAACTTGTTTTGGAAACTATGCGAAATTGTTTTGACGAATTAAAATCGTTGCCTGATACATTGCACAGCAGAATACTCGATTTATTCAAAAAGTATTTGATTGTTGGAGGTTTACCCGATGCTGTAAAAATGTTTGTTGAAAAGCAGAATGTTATGTTAATTCGTGAAATACAAAATGATATTTATACTTTATATGGTGTAGATGTTGCCAAATATGAAATAACGCATTCCAAACTAAGAATTCAACGGATATACAAAATGATTCCTTCTAATTTGGAGAACAAAAAAAAGAGGATGGTTGCCACTGATATTGAAGGAAAGATTGGTAAAAGAATGGCTGATTATGAAAATGAATTCGACTATCTGATTTCGGCCGGTGTAGCTTTGGATGTAAAAGCAATTAGCACACCATCATATCCTCTTATTGAAAATAGTGGCAAAAATCTACTTAAACTTTACCTAAACGATGTTGGATTATTAACCAGCTTATATTTCAAAAACAATATTACTGCCATAATGCAGGATGTTAAAAGTGTTAATCTTGGATCAGTTTATGAAACTGTTGTAGCACAAGAACTTAAAGCTCACGGTTTTAATTTATATTACTATGATAATAAGAAAAATGGAGAGGTAGATTATCTTATTGACGATGCTAATCATCTATCAGTAATGCCATTAGAAATTAAATCAGGCAAAGACTATTATATCCATAGTGCACTAAACAAGTTCTTGGAGAATAGAGATTACAATATTAATCGTGCATTTGTATTGTCGAATGAGCAAAAAATAATACAAAAGAGTGGAATCGTTTATATGCCCATATATAACATCATGTTTTTTAATCCGGGAACTGACGTTGTAGGTGGATTTTAGATTTTATACTAAATACCAATGATGACCTTTAAATGTAAATCACGGCTGAATTTCAATTATTAGAAATTCAGCTGTGATTTTTTAATATATAAGGCAGAGCATTACTTTCCACAGTCCGTAGTTAAAGAAACAACGGACAGCGAGATAACACCAACAATAGATTTTTATGGTCTAACTTAGTAGTACTACTAACGAACCCTTAGTAATGCTACTAAGACACCATTAGTAGCGCTACTAACAATGATGTCTTGTATTACCTAACAAGGAAGCATTGTATTACCTAACAAGGGAGACACACTAACGTTAGCAGGGATGGCAAGATAATCGTGCTCACGACTTGAACAACTCATAAGCACGACTTTGGTAAATCATGCTCACGATTTCCGAAAGTCATGAGCATGAGTTTAAGATGCTGTTAAAAGCTTCAGCGAAGCGTATGCTATGTAGATTTGAAACAACATCATACCACACACAGGTGTGGAGCACCGAGATTTTCTTTAATATGCCTGCCAGTGTTTACATGCCGCTATGCGGTGAGGCTGGCTTTCCGCTGGATGTTTATATTAATTGAAAAGTGTACCAGTATTTCAATTCAAAAGTATACCAATT
>CAYXQZ010000386.1:0-2303 GCA_964466415.1 uncultured Paludibacter sp. | reverse complement strand
AAATTCAACCGATGCTTTGGCGTTTACCCCAACTAGCTCCGATGTGTAGGAGATTCTCTTATCAGGGCTACGACGCAAATACCCGCTCATCGTAACTAAAATCTAGCGCTGGACGATTGCCGTATTGCTCTAGCCTCCGCTCGGTTAACCCTTGTTTTTCGCAGAGTTTGTTCCGTTACAAACGGAAACGAAGTGAAGGATTCGCCCAGCCCAATGAGCGATTTTACACTACTTGGAGCGAGGGTTTTTTTCGAGATTTGTACCACACCGGCTCACGGGGTTGTAGTGCAACAGGGAGTACATGTTGGGTCTTCGTGCCTCAGACCACACGTACTCCTATGTATTAGCAAATCGTGCATTGATTGTGTATGTTTTGTTGTAAGTTCAAATACGAAATTAAAAAACACGTTCGGTTGCAATTCTACTTAGATATTGCTTCCAAACGTGAATTTATTTAGTTTTTATTTAGAACTGATTGTTACTTTATCGTCTGTTATTGATATTGTAAATTGCTTTTCAACAAAACCACCATTTGAGAAATAGCCATATGTTTTATCAAGAACATTATTGTTTTGACCGCATTTAAAATAAAATGCACCATCCGAACTTGGTAGTTTTGTTTTCCAAGTTTTAGTCAACTTTTCGTTTTTTAAAACACTACCGAAATTTATTGAATCTTGTAGGATTGTATCGCCAAAATAAGCATACACTTTACAATTAGATAATTCATAACTGGAATTATTTTCGATAACTACAGTCGCAATATCATAATCTTCACAACTAACAATGAAGATAGATAGAAAAATAATAATAATTAAATGTTTCATAATTAGTCAATAATGTATACTAAATTATTTGGATATTTACTTGTATCAGTAGCAGTGCTGATCTTTTGTGCAGAATTCAACTTATTCTTTATGCCTGTAACTAATTCATCTTCGGAAGGTGCTATAACACGTTTTACCTTAAACCAACCTACTTTAATAATCGAAGCTACACTTTCGAAATATTTTCTACCTTGAGCGTTGTTATGTAAATCCATCTGTTGATCGAGAGCCCATGCTGCATCAGTCATAGTAATTGGTTTGTCTGCACCAGTTTCATGTTTTGTTGTGAAATCTTCAGCTCTTTCGGTACAATCAGAGATTGCATTTTTGTCTTCACCAATATACTTACAAATTAATACATTCCAAATTGCATGACGAAAACCATCAGCTTTATTTTGATATGCACTAATATTGGGATAATTAGAATCTGTTAGTGATTTAGCTTTTTCTGTAGCTTTCTTAATTGGCGAAGCCAATGCTGGATGCCAAACAAAATACCAGAACTCTGAGGAATTTAAATCATATCCAAAATATTCATTTGAACTTGAGGAAACTTTAAATGCTTTGGTGTTTGATTTGGATTCAGCTTTCGTTAATGATTGTACTAAATCATATCTAACTAAAGAAGTATAAAAACTATCAATAACATTGATATTCTCAACTATTTCATCTGAACTTAAATCAGGAAAATTGACATTTATCTTTTCAATCTCATCTGTAGTCAGACTGTCAAGTTTTGGGTATTTTATTAAAATACCATCAATAATTTGATTCATTTCTTCCAAAGTAATTCCAGCAGATTCAGAAGATTTAGCTTTCATTATACCACCCGTATTATTGGTGTAGAATTGATTTTGTAAATCAGACAGACTTAATGTTAATACACTTTCATTGTAATTGACAGGTAAATTTACTTTAAGTCCAGCAAATTTCATTTCATCGGAATTTACTGATTTCTCTACTTCATTTTTCTCACATGAAGTTAGCGTAAATGCTATAATAGCAAAGATATAAATTATTTTTTCACTTAGGATTTGTGTTTTATGAATGTTTTCGGATTGTTTTTTATGAATCTCGAAGCATTCGGATTAATATTGTTTTTTCAGACTTTTCATTTTGTTGGTCAGGTGTAATAAGCGGTTTACACGAACCTAAAGTATTTATTTGTTGGGTACAACAAACTTAAGCCTACAAATACAACTAAATTGTACTTCAAATAAATTTTTCATTTTCGATAAATACGTTTCATCGTTTTCTGTATTCACGTATTCTGTCCGCTACTGTGCTTCACGTGCAAAATAATATTCAGTTTTTCTAGCTTGTGTCCATGTTGTTCGTCTTTTTTCTTTTTTTTTGCATGTTTGCTAACACATAAATATACCCAGTACTACTGAGCATATTTCCTATTTATATTTAGTGTTTACTAACCATACCCGCCATATTTACACTATGTGCAGTAGTGTGTTTTTTTGCCCC
>CAYXQZ010000385.1:0-2328 GCA_964466415.1 uncultured Paludibacter sp. | reverse complement strand
AGATTGTTCTGTTTGAAGTATTTTGAAAATCCAACCGTCATTCCATTTGTTTTTCTCAGTACTGAATTCGCATTATTAGCAAATTCAGGAATCAACTCATCATATCGCAGGTCAAGTGCATAGCCGTTTTTTGTAACATATCCAAATTGTGCATTGTAAGCCGTTCCGAGTGCCAAATACTCACTTATTTGCGTTGGAATTAATGGACTTGTTGTGCTTGCAACGGTATAACTGCCTTCCAATGAGGTTGCCGAAGCCAAAGACAACTCACCTAAAAGCGAAAAACCTTGATATTTTATGAGTATATCGCCATAAAACTTGCGGTAATCGGGCAATTTGGGTGCAGCATTTACATCGTAGAACTGAAAATCACCATGTCCTTCGCCTACCGCATTACTTGCACCAGTATTGTAACTTGCAGCTGCACCAACAACCATTTTCAAAGATTTTTCGTGAGCCAAGTCAGCAATGAAATCATCATTTCCAGCAACAAAAAAGCCAAGCGGATATACATCAATTCTACCGCTGTATTTTAAACCACCTTTATCCACATCGCGCGAATCAATTCCAAACGAATTTCGCCCATCACCGCTTGTTATAGCCAATTGAGGAACAATACCCAGACTTTTCAATGCAATTTTTTGAGAAACGTAAAGACCAAATTCACGACCACTGCCACTCAAGGTGGTACTCAGTAAACTTCTTTCGTCAAACTGGAGTTTGTCTTCCATAATCAACATTTCGCGGTTATTGGCAATGGATTGTTTTTGACCCAACGAAATTGTCAAATTGCTGGTCGGCTTATATGCCACCCAAGCATCCAGCAATGGTGTGCCCAGACTGAAATCGGTTTGCAGAAAAAAACTTACCTTTTCTTTGAGTGCAACTCCTGAGATATTAAAATAGGTGCGTTTTGAATTAAAATAGTAATCAGGCTTCGTACTATTCATTTTTTCTAAACTCACCGAAGGCTGTATCATACCGCCAATTTTGAATTGATAGGCACCATCATTCATGCTGAAATTAAGTCCGCTTCCCAACTCAAAACTTGCTTTATTTTGAGCGTTTAAGTCCGACATTGAAATGTAGACTAAACATAATATATAAAAATACGACAATAGCTTTTTCATACAATAATTATTTTGATGATATGATTTATAAAGTGGTTTTTGCTAAATATCGGTAAATAGGCAATTCCTGATTTATCGCTGTTTGAAGTACCGAAAACGACACAAAACTGTTTGGAGCTTCTGGCTCAAGTACTTCTATGGCTAAATTTGACTTCGGCTGGTTCATATAGATAATAAAACTGCCCAAAGGAAATTCTCGCTTTATTGAAGTTGTTTTTGTACTTACTTTCTGTTGAAAAACGCCTTCGTACTTTTCAGTTTCTTTTTCATAAGTAGTTACTACATAATTTTCAACTTCTACATTTACAGATTTTTCCAATTGCTTTACTTGCAGCCCTAATATTTTTAATTTGTCAACTAATACTTCCTGAGTTGGCAGTAAAATATAAGCTGTAGGTCTTGTGCGAGTCAGTATTGGTTTTGTTTGCCAAGCATCTCCAATATTTAGCTCTATTTCTATTTCGTTATTTGTCTCAACATCAATTACTTTCAATTTTTGTTTCGAAACCGGTGTTTTGCTTTTTACCACAACTTCTGAATTTGGATTGTCCACTGCTTTTTTAATCTCGGCTTTTACTTCGTCAACATTGTCATAGGCAGTTTTTAAGTACGAACTTGCTACTAAAAAAGTGCTATACACTCTGCGTTTGAGCGAAGTGCGTCCCAATCCGCCGCCTCTTATTTCTATTAAACTCGAAACGGCATTGGTCAGTGCATACGATGTGGCACTTGAGCGGGCACTCAATGAGCCTTGACTGAGTTGTATCTCGCCTAAAATTTTATCGGAAGTAAAATAATCATGATGTGTCAATTTATTTTCGTCGAGTAATTTTGCTGCATTATCAACAAATTTAGATTTAGTATATGCTCTCAAACTTGGAGGAACGTTCAAATTGCCCGAATACATTAGCATAACATCAAATTGTGGAGCAATTCCATACGTACTAAGTTGTGCATAGTCTTTCCGAAATGGCTGATATTCATGAAAATCCATAGCAACTTCGGCATTAAAATCACTAAATGTTTTTTTAAGAAGATTACTTTCGGGTGCCATTAGTTTTGTTTGGTCGCGGTTTAAATCAAGTCCATTCGCTGAAACTCGTTCTTGTATCTGGTTTCCATCAATATTGGCCAGAGGAATAATTGCAATTTCAAGTCTATCGAGCAAATAATTATATTCCACATCATTTAACAACTT
>CAYXQZ010000384.1:0-2343 GCA_964466415.1 uncultured Paludibacter sp. | reverse complement strand
CAATGGCTGAAGCTGCAAAGCTAAACGCCATGATAACTGAATTAATCAACTCTGTTTCCGAAAGTTCCATTTCCAATTTTATTCGTCAACAAAACCGTTCGTTCGTGCCTGTTCACGAAGATTTATCGCATTTATTATCGGACAATAAATCGTTTTGCCAATTATCCAAACTTGGCGAAATAACATACCCCGACACTGACCGATTATTGGTTTTTTCGTGCTTGTACGATGGTGAATTATCCGCCCGCTCCGCCCGCAAAATGCAGTTCGAGATTGCCAAAAAAGCACTAACAGCCGATTTTAAAGATGGTGCTATCTTTGTATTTTACGATGCTCGGGGCACATTCCGCTTTAGCTTTATCCGCCGCAACTATGGCCACAAGGAACAAAAATTCAGCCCCTGGAAACGTTACACCTATTTTGTAGAACCTGATAATGAAAAGAACAGAACCTTTCGCGAACGAATGTTGGCTTGCAAATTCGAATCGTTGGATGCGATACAGCAGGCGTTTAGTGTGGAGCAGCTCACCAAAGATTTTTACAAAGAACTATCCAATTGGTATTTTTGGGCTATCAAAACGGCTTCGTACCCCAACGATGTAAACGACGATACCGATGATGCAAAATTTAATAACGAAAACATTATCCGACTAATTACCCGATTGATTTTTGTGTGGTTTCTTCGTCAAAAAGACCTTGTGAAACCGCAACTATTCGATGTTAATGCGCTCAGTGAAATTCTCAACGGTTTTGAACCCCAAAGTCAAACACAAAACAATTACTACCGTGCAATTTTGCAAAATCTGTTTTTTGCCACGCTCAATCAGGAAATAGATAAACGAGGATTTGCCGAAGATAAAAATTTTAATCAAAACAAAGCTACTTACAATATTAAAAACCTTTATCGGTACGAAAATGAATTTCAGCACGATACAGGGCAGATTATGGAGCTTTTCAATCAGGTTCCGTTCCTCAATGGTGGACTTTTTGAATGTTTGGACAATAAACAAAAGGATGGAAAAATTTATGATTGGGATGGATTTAGTCGCAACCCACATTTGCAGGCCAAACTCCCCAATATTTTATTTTTCGGCAGCGAAGCCAAGGTTGATTTAAGTGGAGAGTACAACGACAAAAAGATGAAAGCCGTACGCGTAACAGGTATTATTGAAATACTGAAACGTTATAACTTTACAGTAGAAGAAAACACGCCTGTAGAGGTGGAAGTGGCACTCGACCCTGAATTACTGGGTAAAGTGTTCGAAAATCTGCTGGGTGCATTCAACCCCGAAACGCAAGAAACTGCTCGCAAACAAACAGGCTCGTTTTACACACCGCGCGAAATTGTAAACTACATGGTGGACGAAAGTTTAATTGCGTACTTATCAACTTGTTTGTCTTCGACCCCAGCGGGGTCAGATATTTGTAGCCAAGATACAATTAGCGAAAATACGACCCCGACGGGGTCGAACACCACCACTACAAATAATGATTCTATAAATATAGCACCACGCTGTGGTGAAGAAAAATTGCGGGAACTTTTGGGTTACGAAACCGATACAAATCCATTCACGCCCACTGAAACCGAACTCATTATCAAATCAATTTTCAACTGCAAAATACTTGACCCTGCCACGGGTTCGGGTGCATTTCCCATGGGCTTTTTGCAACAAATGGTGCATATACTACGCAAGCTCGACCCAAATAATACACACTGGAACAATGTGGTAATGGCACAAGCCATGAGCGACTTACAAGCAGCTGAAGAATTAAGCGCTGAGGAAAAAGAAAACCTGCTTGCCGAAATTGAACATAGTTTCGACGATTCGGTAAACTACCCCGATTATGCCCGCAAACTGTACCTGATTGAGAACTGCATTTATGGTGTCGATATTCAGAGCATTGCGGTACAAATCAGCAAATTGCGCTTTTTTATATCACTTGTTTGTGAGCAAAACCACAGCAATGACGCATCCGATAATTTTGGTATTCGCCCATTGCCCAACCTCGAAACTAAGTTTGTAGCTGCCAATACGCTGATAGGCATTGAAAGAAGCGAGGAAGATAGGACGCTATTCAAGCAGGACAAAATTCAAAAATTGATAGATAAACTCAAGCAAGTGCGCCACCGCCAGTTTTTAGTAACCAATGCCCAACAAAAGAAAAAACTACGCGAAGAAGACGAAAAGCTTCGCCACGACATAGTTACCGAAGTACAAACGCTGTACGTAAAACGTGCCGACGACGATATTTTCCGCCTGAAAATGCAGCTCAAACAATCGGAAAAAGAATTGGAAAATCTCAACAAAGAAACGGACAATATTCAAACTACTGCCGAGCAAT
>CAYXQZ010000383.1:0-2363 GCA_964466415.1 uncultured Paludibacter sp. | reverse complement strand
TTTGAAGAGAAATATAACGAATGGGTAAAATCAAAAGAGGAAGAATAAAATACTTCGCTCGACTTAGAGTAAAATCTCGCATTAGGCTGGGCGTTGCATGCATTGCTAGGGCAAAATAGACAATGAGCTATGCGGTTGGGTTATGGTAGATATGACATGATTTTTGGCTGAGCGAGGAGAAGTATGAAGCTGTAAATATGGAGTAAAAATATATTAAAATCATGAATCGTAAACACATAAAACCATTACCAATAATTGATTACAGTGGTTATTATCCAAAACAGGGTAGTATTCCTCATATAAAAAAACACCAATATTATATAGTTACAGGTGTTACCATTACAGGTGATGCACCTAAAGATTTTATAGGTTACTATCATTATGGCATGGGGCGTAAATGTAACCCCAAATCATGGCCTCGATATATTGCAAAGCATGGTCATAAACATTACCCTATCGAAGTTATTACAGAGCATTTGCTCAACAGGATAGGTACGGTTTTTGGTTTCAATATAGCACATTCAGAGTTGGCATATCTTGGCGGTCAAATTCGCTTTCTTTCAAAATATTTTCTTGATAAACCCAATGAGCAGGAACTAATACATGGTGCTGAATTGTATGCTGGCTATTTGGAAGATGAAGATTTTGTAGAGGATGTTGAGAAAAGCCATAAGTCAACCGAGTTTTTTACTGTGCAATTCACACAGATAACATTTGAACATTTTTTTCCTAATGACCATGAAAGGTTGATGAATGATTTTATCAAGCTTTTGGTGCTCGATGCATTAATTGGAAACAATGATCGACATTTTTACAACTGGGGTATCATTCGTAATATTAATTCAAATGTGCCTCCAGCATTTTCACCAATCTATGATACAGCAAGAGGATTATATTGGAACGAACATGAAGATAAAATCAATGCAATTTTAAATGATAAAATTCGCTTAGCCAGCACATTAAATAGATATTGCAAATTAAGTACTCCTAAAACTGGTTGGGAAGGTGTAAAAAAAATAAATCATTTTCAATTGGTTGAACATTTATGTACGTTAGATATTACAAGAAATTGCGAAACTATTAAGAGTCTTTGCTCGAACATATTGCTCGATAGAGTGTTTAAAATGATAGATAAAGAGTTTTATTCATTAATTAGTCCTAAAAGACGAGAGCTAATTAAAATAACCCTACAATATAGGTTTGATATTATTCAAAAAATACTTACTTTTGCACCATGATTGGACTTTTAAAGAAAATATGGAAAGTGGAGGGCATGGATTTTAAAGATAATCCTGCTGATTCACAAGGTATTTTCCATTTGGTTTATGGTAAGCAGTTAATAGGAGAGCTTACATATTCAAATGGCGTATGGGATTTTGAGTATTCTTCCGATTTCAAAAGAAATGCATTTGCTCAACCAATTATGGATTTTCCTGACAAAGAAAAGAAATATACAAATGAGCAATTATGGCCTTTCTTTGCTACTCGTATTCCGTCATTAAATCAACCTTACCAAATAAATAAAATTGAAAAGGCAAATGTCAGCAGAAATGACTCAGTAGGTTTATTGAAGTTGTTTGGTACTGAAACTATTACTAATCCTTTCCGGTTAGTGGCATTTTAAATACAAAAAATTTAAAATCATAATAAAGCTGTCTTTTTAAGGCAGCTTTATTTTATACTTCGCTCGTCGTAGTGTAAAATCTCGCATTGGGCTGGGTGTTGCGTCCTGCGCAAGGGCAAAAGAGACAATGAGCGATGCGGTTGGGTTATGGTAGATATGACCTTCAGCCAAAAAGAGGACGACTCACGCCACGAAGTGACAGCATAATCAAAAACCCTCACAATCGTTTGATTATGAGGGTTTTTTGATTTAAGTAATTGTATCTGCCTGCCGCAGGCAGGCCCGAAGCGGGACTTGAACTTGCCTGCGGCAGGCAGGCCCGCACAGCCGTGAAGCCAAAGGATTTTAAGTCAATAAGCCACGTAGAAAATCTTTACCTATTCCACTTTTGAAGTATTTTTCACGTTCACGAGCCTCTGCCCTACTTACAACCAATTCTGAGTATATCAATTCAAATGGGCAGTATGGTTTGGTTGTTCGTTCGTAGCCGCAATTATGTCTATGTAGTCTTTCTTCTATATTTGAGGTCATACCTACATAGATGTAGTTTCTTGTCAAACTTCTAATGGCGTAAACTGTATACATAGTAATAATTAAAAAAAAACCGCAATTGAAATTAATCAATTACGGCAATATAACATTACACAATTCCGTGGTACCCGAAGCGGGACTTGAACCCGCACAGCCGTGAAGCCAAAGGATTTTAAGTCCTTCGTGTCTACCATTCCACCATCCGGGC
>CAYXQZ010000382.1:0-2381 GCA_964466415.1 uncultured Paludibacter sp. | reverse complement strand
TAAATTAAAACAACATTATTAGATACAAAAAGTTTTACACTTGAATTTAATGAATTTAAAGCTGTTCCAATAGAAGTTGTACCTGTTGTACTTTGATACAAAGCCCCTGCATAATTGATTGTTTCGGCATTCGTTCCATCAAAGCCAAACGGATATATTCTGATTGTGTAAAGTTGATTAGAAACTAGACCTGTAATTGTTTGCGATGTGGCTGTACCTGAATTTACAATTGCTGCAACCGTTCCAGTACCAATTCCCGCACCTACCGAATACAAAGTTAAGTCAGACGGAACAGTTCCCGGCCCAGTTGCTCCTGATCGAATTATTATAATATAACCATCAGCACCAGTTGCTGTTGTCCAGCTTAAATCCAGCGAGGTAGAACTGCTTTCAGTTGGCACTGCAGTAAATGATCCTACTGCCGCAGTTGGTTCATCAGCTATTGTATAAAATGTGCTTTCGTCTGTAAATGAGGTATTAATTGCATTGGATGCATAAGCTTTGTAATAAATCTTTGTTTTTGATGGAAAACCAGTGCGGCTACTTGAAAATACTCCAGTTGAAGTGGTTCCTTCAGCTAACTTATTATCATCAATAGTTACGCCACTTGCAATTTTCCACACTGTACCTTTTTCTGTAATAGCCGAGCCACCATCTGAAGTAATATTTCCACCTAAAGTTGCAGTATTTACTCCCGTTGTGTTTAATATGGAAGATACTGTTGGGTTCACAATGGTTGGAGCAACCGAACTGTTTGATGTTGTAATGGTAATTTTTTGAGAAGCTGCCTGCAAACTAAAACCGGAATTTCCTTCGGCAACAAAATACACATCATAGGTAGTATTTGCCGATAATCCGGTAACTGCAGCCAAATACTCTGTTGCTCCATTGATATTTGTTATTGTGCCTTTTTCATTTGCAGCCACAGCGGTAGAATTAGCATCTTGCCCTGCTTTAATTTGTGCTGCTGTTGGCATATTTGCCCCACTAGGTAATACAACAAAATAACTTGTGCCGGGAGTATTAATATTCGATTTTGCTGTAAACCCACTTGCAGTTGCATTCTCAGCCTTAGGCCAACCCGATGTAAATGTAACTGGTATTTGCTGAACAGAAATATTATCAAGAGCCATACTTGGTCTGCTTCCACCAGTTCCTCCTGGTGCATTTCTATAAATCCATCTGACTTGTACAACCGACTGATTTTCGCAAGCAGCTGGCAAAAATGCATTCAATCCAGTAATTGGATTAACACCAGTTGTTACAGCTGTTGTTTGAACAGTACTTCCTGAAAGATACTCAGCAGAAGCGTATGGGAGGCTAGTAAAAAGTGTTGCTCCTGTTCCTACTCTGTATTGTAGAACCAAACCATTTTGATAGCCAGAACTTGCAAGTACACCATCCCATAAGTTACGTATTGTCATAGCATCAAAAGCAATTTTAATATTACTTTTTCCTGTGGTATTTAGTGCCAAACATAAAACAACATCTGAACCAGCTGTACTCAAAAAACCAATTTTTCCATTGAAGTCATAAGCACCTGAACTATTACTTGCTGCTGTACCACCTACAATTGATTTATCTACAGTGGGAATTGCGGTTCTGCCTGCAGAACTTGGAGCAGATGTTGAAACCTGACCGGCTTGCCAACCTGCTGGAAAAGCTGTTGTAGTTCCGTCAAAACTTGAAAAGTCCTGAGAGTAAGGCAGCGCTTGTGGACTTGGAGTTGTCTGTGCCTGCAAATTCACTTCTGGAAACAAAAAACAGAAAAGAAAAATTCCAAAAACCAGTTGTGTCAGTTTTGACCAACTGCGTTGAATCGTGAAATTTGTTTTCATAATATTATTATTTTAAAAGTTAATTTATTATTAGTTTAATTGTTTGATTATTATTATTTTGCAAAAATGAAATAGTATAAATTCCTTGTTTTAACGAAATCCTGGTCGTTTGATTGGGCTGCAATTTACCTACCGACACTGTTCGTCCCGAAATGTCCGAAATCCTATAATCGCTCTTCAAATTTCCTGTTTCGATGGCTACTCCTCCACGTTGATTTTTGACCAACGGCAAATCGTTTTTTTTTATTTCTTTTGTTGATGTCGAATTACCATAAATATGTTGAATCAGTTTATCGGCATAGCGTTCGCCCAGTAGTTTAGCGCTTGGCTCGTCGAAATGGATGCCATCAGGCAGCAATGAAGTTCCGTCGGTAACAATATAATCGGATTTTGTAATGTAAGTTGCAACCGGCTGAACCACAGTAGCTGAAAATTGGTCAAATTCGGGGCGTTCGGACAACTCGCCAAGAACAAAGAACATATCAGGTTCATTTAAATCTGTTCTGAAATTCTGAACCATAGCTGCTAATTTTGTTTTGTAAC
>CAYXQZ010000381.1:0-2381 GCA_964466415.1 uncultured Paludibacter sp. | reverse complement strand
GCTCCAATAATCGGGTCGCCTTTTTCATCGGTTACCAAGCCGGTAATTTTTTTTGATTTTACAGAGACGTTCTTTTCTGCGTTTGGCTTTTCGTAAATAAGAATGTTCTTATCTTTTTTCTCAAAAGTTAGATTAGTACCAGCCAATAGTTTTTTAAGTGCATTCTCAACTGGTTCGCCCGAAATAATAATACTTATAGTTCTTTCAGGGTTTACTTGCTGCGTGCTGTACGAAAAATTTAAGCCGGTTTGTTTCTTGATTGATGCAAGCACAACTTTTAAACTAACATTTTCGTAGTTTAAAGTAACGCTCTGTGCTGACAAAGAAAGAGTAAACACTACTAGTAGTTTTACCAATACTAAACGCCGAATAGATTTTTTCATTGATTTTTTCTGATATTAATAATTCTGGATTATATTCGCTAATAATATGACACCCAAGTTTCGATAAAGTATGAGATACAGGATAAAAAAAATGACATTTGAATGAAAATAATAAATGAGAAAAAGACAAAGCCGTAATTATCAAACAATTGACATTACGGCTTTGTTGAAAATATTTTATTGATTAGTTTTTTGTAATTACCTCGTAATTTCCATTTTTCGTTTCATGGAATTTTACTTTCGATATTTTTTCCAAATCCCACAAAACATCGCGGAGATTTACTTTTTTACTCGAAAAATTAAAAAGAACTCCAAATGCAATTGAATCCGACATACTAAATTTGACATTATACTGTCGCTCAAGTGTAAATAATAATTCTGATAAGCTCGCATTTTCGAACTGCAGGTAATTTTCTTTCCACGAAGTTATGGTGCCAATTTCAGTTGACGTTCTGCTGAATGTTGCTAACTTTTTATCATAAACCACCACATTTCCTGGCTTCAACGTCAATTCTTTACCCACCAAATCTTTCATGGCAACTTTTCCCTCATCAAGAGCAACAGTTATTTTTTGTTCGTTCGTATAAGAACGTATATCGAACTTTGTTCCCAGAACTTTGACATCAATTTTTTCGAGTTGTACGGTAAAAGGGCGTAACGATTCTTTATTTACCTCAAAATAAGCTTCACCGGTTAGTTCAACATTTCTTTTAAAGAGCTGAAAAACTTTAGGATATCTTAATCTCGAGTCGGAATTAAGAAAAACCTTGGTGCCATCTTGCAGAATTACCTGTAGCCTTTCGCCTTTAGGTACGTAAATTTCTTCCATATTTGTATCTGCCAATAAACCATTTTGATAACCAACAAACGGTATGAGGCTAATGATAAAAATAAAAGGAATGGCAATGGCTGCTACCCTCATATAACGGCGTAATTGTCGGTATTTTCTTACTTTTCGCCTTAATTCTTCGCGCATTCGTTCAGTTGGCAGCACATGATCTATCCAATCAGCGGCTTGTTTGTCCGAAACATTCGCCGATTCATTTAAAATCCGTTCAGACAGATATTCATTACCATCTGATGTTGCAAACCAACGGAACACTTCACGCGCCTCAGTAGGTGTGGCTGTATTTTCAATTACTTTGTCTATTATTTTATTCTCGGGCCTTTTCATTATTTGTCCGGTTTAATTTATTGATTTAAAACTAGTAACGCAATCACATATTTCAATTTAACCAATACGGCTCGTAGCATCTTAATAGCTTGCGTATAATGAGTTTTTACAGTGGGGATAGAAATATTCATCATTTCAGCAATCTCCTGATTCGAATACTTTTCAGTAAGTTTTAATTTGCAAATACGTTTTTTTTGTTCGGGTAATGATTCAATAGCATTATTAAACTGGACTAAAAAATCTTCATTCTCAATTTGTTCCAATAAATCATCCTCAAAAACATGTTCATATTGCGAAACCTCATATATTTTCTCTAACTGAAACGATTTACTTCTTATCTGATTTAATATGTTGTTCCGAAGCGATGTAAAAATATAACTTTTAAAACTTGTTTCAATTTCAAGCGTCATGCGTTTTTCCCAAATCCGCATCATTACGTCCTGAACGGCATCTTCAGCCAAATAGTCAATTTTAAGATAGCGATACGCCATTCCATACATCATTCTGTGATAACGATCGTATATAGAAATAAACGCTTCTTCGCTTCCTAGCTGAAGTTCAAGTAATAATATTTCGTCTGACTTTATTTTATTGTTGGATTGCATTAAGTCTTTGATTGTAAATTCATTACATCAGATGAATGGTTTTAATGAATTTATTGAGCTTATTGCATCTTATATAATTGCTCTCTCTATATATAAGACATTTGATAAACCCAAAAGTATGAGTCAATGATTAACTAAGATATTAAAAATATCAATTTATTAGATTGATGACGCAATTGCAAAGATAGTTTATTGTTGATTAAAAACAAATGTTATAAA
>CAYXQZ010000380.1:0-2387 GCA_964466415.1 uncultured Paludibacter sp. | reverse complement strand
TAAAAACTGCGGCTCCATATCTTCATACTAACTTCAAACTATCGGCTACAGGTGAGTTTTTGGCACTTTATAATAACAATGGAGTACTTGTTTCGGGTATTATTCCAGCGTTTCCACCACAATACGAGGATGTGTCATACGGTTTGGTAAATGGGAACTATAACTATATCAATTTGCCAACTCCATTGGCCATAAACAGTACAAATTTATATATTCTTCCACCCACTTTTTCCATTAAGCACGGTCTTTTTTCTGCTCCATTTCAGTTGACTTTAAGCAGTCCAATAATTGGTGCAACAATAAAATACACCACCGATGGAAGCGATCCAAGTTTGCAAAATGGAACTGATTATAAAACACCCTTAACAATTAATTCAACTGTAGTAGTTAGAGCTGCAAGCATTTTCAACAATAATTTGAGTGCTTCTACTACAAGCACTTACATTTTTCCTGAACAAGTTTTGCAACAGCCAGATACAAAACCATTGTATCCAACCACTTGGGGCTCAGGTGTTGTTGCCGACTACGGAATGGATCCTGAGATTTGCAATGACACGAAAAGTAAAAATGCTATTTTGAGTTCATTCAGTCAACTTCCAATTATTTCGATGGTTTCTAAGCCTTCCAATTTCTTTTCGGAAGAAGAAAATGATACTACTGGGGGCATTTATGTTTTTACTTCAAAAGAATGGGAACGAGCCGCTTCATTAGAGGTTTTTGGTAGTAATTATGCTGATAATCTGCAAATTAATTGTGGTGTACAATTGCAAGGAGGAAACAGTCGTGGACCAGGAAATTCACCCAAACACTCGTTTAGGTTTGTTTTTAAACCGGAGTATGGACTTACAAAAATGGAATATCCATTATTTCCGGGGAATGCCAGTGCTGCCAATAAGTTTAATACCATTCATATTAAAGCGGGCTATAACAATACATGGATTCATTCAACTTCGGCTCAACGTGCTAGTGCTCAGTATATTCGTGATGTTTGGGCAAAAAGCACTTTTCGCAAAATGGGCCAAGTAAGTGTGCACACCCGATATGGACATTTATTTATCAATGGCCTGTACTGGGGTTTATTTAATTTCTCGGAGCGCATCGACAATGATTTTATGGAGACCTATTTTGGAGGTGACGAGTTGAATTATGATGTTATGAAGGATTATACCGAAATAGTGGATGGTGATTCAATTGCATGGCACGAAATGAAGATTGCAGTTCAGGCCGGAGTGGAAACCAATACAAACTATTTTAAGTTACTCGGTAAAAATCCGGATGGTACCGATAATGCTGCATATCCGGTCTTAATTGAACCTGTAAATCTTATTGATTATATTATTTTGAATTTTTACGGTGCCAATCAGGATTGGGACCAGCACAACTGGGCAGCTGGCAGAGATAGAGTAAGTGGACGGAAAGGATTCAACTTCTTTGCGTGGGATACGGAACGTATTTTGGAAAATGTAAACACGAACATTGTGAAAAAAAATAGTATCAGTTATGTAACTGAATTTTTTCAGAAGTTGATGAAAAATACGGAATTCAAAATGCTTTTTGCCGACCGACTTCATAAACATCTTCACAATAATGGTTGCTTAACGCCCGATTCCGTTATAGCTGACTGGGAGAAATTTGCACGCGAAGTACAACCTGCTGTTTTTGCTGAATCGGCTCGCTGGGGCGATTATCGCAGAGATGTAAGACAAACCAGCTCCTCCTTACTTTACACCGAAGAGATTTGGCAAGCCGAGAAAAAAAGGTTAATTGAGGAGTATTTTCCATTTCGTTCCGACATTCTTGTGAATCAGTTTAAGGCTGCAAATATGTATCCGACTATTGAACCGCCACGTTTTAATTCGTACGGAGGGAATGTCAGTTCTGGTTTCAAACTGGAGATGGCTGCCACCGAAGGAACAATTTATTATAGTTTAAAAGGTGATCCGCGACAGTTAGGAGGCAACTTGTCTGCAGATACTTACGACTATAAATCTCCAATTTCCATTTCCGATAAATTAGTAACGGTGAAAGCACGTACTAAAGTTGGAAATAATTGGTCGGCTTTATCTGAAGCTACTTTCAATACTGATGTTGCTCAATCGCTCGATGAAAATTACCAAAGTACAGTTCATTTGTCAAATTATCCAAATCCAGTTAGCGGCTTCACAACCATTGAATGTAATTTGCCCGAAAGTGGAAATATACATTTACGAGTCCTTTCCATGCAAGGTAGTATTGTCGAATTAATTGATATGGGTTATCATTTCTCAGGTACTTTCAAGTACCGTTACAATGCTTCTAAGCTTAAAAATGGGGTATATATTTACCAAATTCAATGCGGTAATAATCTATTGAACTCAAAAATGACAGTGATAAAGTAAGTTGTGTTT
>CAYXQZ010000379.1:0-2425 GCA_964466415.1 uncultured Paludibacter sp. | reverse complement strand
CAGATATTGGAAATTATTTACATCTTGCACAAGTTGGAACTTCAACTTATGATGGTGGAACTGGTTGGGGAATTAATTGGCCTGGTAATAAAGATTTGCAATGGGAAAAACAGTTTAAAACAACAATTGGTTTGAAATTTGGGCTGTTTGATGAGAAAATCAGAACAAATATTGAAGTTTACGATAGAAACACAAGCAATATGTTAATGGATGTTCCTTATCCATATACTTCTGGATACGGAATGATTAACTCTAATGTTGGAACACTTAACAATAAAGGTATTGATTTTAGTTTAGAGTTTGACGTATTGAAAGGTAAAGATTATTTTGTTACTCCTTATATCAACGTAAACTATAATAAAGAAAAAGTTACTGAACTATTCCAAGGTAGAAACTATTGGATTATTCCTAACACAGGTGTAAGTTATGTAGTAGGGCAACCAGTACAGTATTTTTATCCAATATTTGCTGGTGTTGATCCTACTGATGGTATGCCTACATGGTATTTGCCAGGGGCAGATAATACTGTAACCAGTAAAGAAACTACTTCAAAAGCTGCTTTCAATTCAGCAAATCTTCAACAGAACACAGGCATAAATCGATATGCGCCATTTAATGGTGGTTTTGGATTAAATGCAGGCTGGAAAGGTGTTTCTCTTCAAGTTGATTTTGCTTTCTCTCAAGGAAAATATTTAATTAACAACGACAGATACTTCTTCGAAAATCCATCTCAGTTCGGAGGATTTAACCAACAAACTACAATTTTAGATTATTGGAAAGCAGCTGGCGATGTTACTAAATTTCCAAAATATGGTCAGCAGTTTACTCAGTTTGATTCAAGGTTAATTGAAGATGCATCGTTTATGAGATTGAAAAATATTTCATTAGGTTATTCATTGCCAAGCAATTTACTGAAAGCAACAAAATTCTTCACTTCTGCAAGGTTCTTTGTAAGTGCACGTAATATGTTGACATGGACTAAATATTCTGGTCTCGATCCTGAAGTAGATTCGAATCTAACATTGGGTGTTAATCCAAATACGAAACAGCTATCTGCTGGTTGTGAAATCTCATTCTAATTATTAATAAAAGAAAGAAATGAAAAAAATAATATTATTAACTATAGCAACTGCCTTTCTTGTTTCATCTTGCGACATTGAAAGGTTGCCATATAGCTCAGTTGAGTTATCCCAGTCTTTTCAAACTATTAAAGATGCTGAAGCATATAGTAATGGCTTGTACACTAGCTTAAGAGCTAATCAGTATGGTATTTATATGTTTTCTGCCGATGTTCAGGCAGATCAGTTAAATGCAACTCTTGATTATGGTAACAGAAATGGAAATCCACATCGCTGGACTACATTTCTTAGTGATGATTATACCATCAGAGATGTTTGGGCTGGTTATTACAATACTATAACCAAAGCAAATGTATTGTTAGATAATATTGACAATATAGTCACAACTGTTGCTACTGAACAAGCTACGCTAGCTAAAATTAAAAGTGAGGCTTATTTTGTTCGTGCTTATACATATTTACAACTTACTAATCGTTGGGCTAAGGATTATGAGCCTTCAACAGCTGCATCTGATTTAGCCATACCTTTAGTGTTGACTTATGATATTACATTGCAATTGCCTCGTTCAACAGTTAAACAAGTGTATGAGCAAATTCTTAGTGATATTGCCAATTCTAAAGTTGGATTGACCGCCGTAGCAGGTGCATCAAATTCGAAAAGGATTAATAAAGATGTAATTACAGCATTAGAGGCAAGGGTGTATTTGAATATGCATGATTATGCTAAAGCTGTAACGGCTGCTGATGCTGTAATTGCAAATACAGTGTATTCGTTAGCTGCAAATGTAACTGATCTTAAAAAAGTATGGGTTGACGATGCTGGCACCGAAACTATATTTCAGTTATTTACAGCCAAACCATCTGAGCTGCCGAATACAAATAGTATTTATCTCGGGTTTAATGCTACAAGCTTAAAATACACTCCAGATTTTGTACCTACAAAAGCGGCATTAGATATGTTTGAAACTGCCGATATTCGTAAAGCTGTCTATTTTGATGCAAAAGCTGTATTGGTACAGGGAGCAAATTATGCAGGTTTTATGTGTGTGAATAAATATCCAGGTAATCCAACTTTGTTTACTGCCGCAACTACAAACTATGCGCATGCACCAAAAGTATTTCGCTTGGCTGAAATGTATTTGATTAGCGCTGAGGCAAATGCAAACATATCTGGTAATGAGACTGCAGCATTGGCAAAATTAAACGCTTTAAGAACTAAACGTGGTTTAACTAGCTTGTCGGGTTTAACCGGCTCAGCACTTATGACTGAAATCCAAAACGAAAGAACCAGAGAGTTAATGTTTGAAGGTATGCGCCTTGATGATTTGAAACGTTGGAAATTGCCAA
>CAYXQZ010000378.1:0-2437 GCA_964466415.1 uncultured Paludibacter sp. | reverse complement strand
GGTATGTTATTGAAAATATCGCCCCAAAGGTCATAATAATCACGCTGTTGTAGTATTTTTCCGTCTTCGCTAAGCGTCAGTTTGGTTGAACCATACAAGGGTGTACTTGGATATTTTTTGAACATCATGGTCATTATCCATTCTAAAAAAATGATATTTTCGTTTTGGACAATAGACACAATTTCCATATTCAATTGGTGGCTACGTTCAGTTAAACGATTGCACATGTCTTTAAAATCCTCAATACCTTCTATTCGTTGTATGGTATCCTGAAAAATTATATCTTTGTGATAATATGGGAAAATATGCGACCAGTCTGGTTTTCCTTCCGTATTGTAGGTTTTCGACCACAATTCCTTCACAGTTTCAATATTTAAAGGCTTTTGTAAAACTTCTTTTTCGTCCACTTGTTATAACTTATTTAATTGATTATTACTGTTTTTACTATATAGCACAAAGATAAAATAAAATAACAATACCTTATTACATAAAGTTCATAAATAATCACTTACACAAAATATTAATGTCACGTATTTCAGCAATAATAACATCAAATTTTCTTGAGATATTTAATTTCAAGAACATGGTTGAAAAGTCACTTCAAAAACCTAGTCGACGCAATAAACCATTTGACTTATCATCGTACCATAAATCTTTTTTTGTTTCGGAGTTTCAGGTGTTGGGAAAATCGGTAGTAACATTGCAACCCAAATCAAAGTCAAACACGAAGCATGTTTTATATTTTCATGGAGGTGCTTATTTGTTAGAAGGTAGTGTGGTGCATTGGAATATTATTCAAAATATTGCTACCAAGGCCAATTGTACAGTGAGTTATATTGATTACCCCTTGGCTCCCGAAAGTACTTACATCGATACTTTTGATATGGTTCAGCAAGCTTACAATAAACTTATTTCTGATTTTCCTGATAGTGAATTTATTTTTATGGGCGATTCGGCTGGTGGTGGATTGGCATTGGCTTTTGCACAAAAGTTACTGAATGAAAAGGCTGCAATTCAACCAATTAAGCTTGTGTTGTTTTCGCCCTGGTTGGATATGAGTATGGAGAATCAGGAAATTAAGACAATAGAAAAATTCGATAAAATACTTTCAGTCGTTGCGCTTCGAAAAGCTGCTTCACTATATTCAGGAGGCGATGATTTGTCGAACTATTTGCTTTCGCCTATCCATGGAAATTTCGACGGTTTAGGCGAAGTTTTAGTCTTTTACGGAACTCACGAAATTTTGTATCCCGATGTTTTGAAGCTAAAAACGATTACTGCGAACCTTGGCAATTTTCAATTTCGAGAATTCGACAAGATGCAACACGATTGGGTGTTGTTTCCAATACCAGAGGCAAAACAAGCTATTAAAATCGCTTTGGATTTTATGATTTCATAGTTTTTATTTGTAAAATACGTATCTGTAAATACGAATTTAGTGTTTTGTTTCTGCTACGATTTTAAAAAGTTTGTCGTTTCTCCGTATTAACTCATTGGTTTTCATAGAAAAATACGTTCCTTTTTCTACTTTATCAACTGGTTTGAGTTGTACGCGAATCTCCTTTACATGGTCTTCGTAAGCGCCTGTGGTTTCGCCAGTAATCAGAATTTCGTCGCCCACTTCCAGGTTTTGTGCTTCCAATAAAAATTCAGCAACTCCCAATTTTTGGAAAAAGTTAGTACATTTGCCTACATATATTTTTTTGTGCGTAGCGGCTGAGCCATAATTTCCACTCCATTCGCCTAATCGCTGTCCGAGGTAATAGCCATTCCAAAATCCACGATTAAAGACTTTGCTAAGGCGAATGTCCCATTCAGCCTTTTTCTCGTCTGTAAACGTCTCGTTTAGCACCGAATCGATAGCTTCGGAGTAACAACCTACTACGGTTTTCACGTATTCGGCTCCACGGGCGCGTCCTTCAATTTTGAAAACCCTCACTCCTGCGCGCATCATTTCATCCATAAAACCAATTGTTTTCAGGTCTTTGGGCGACATAATGTATTCGTTATCAATTTCTAATTCAATTTCCGAATCTTTGTCTTTCACGGTATATCCCCGACGACAAATTTGGTTACATGCTCCACGATTAGCCGATACATTTTTTTCGTGTAAACTCAGGTAGCATTTTCCCGAAACCGCCATACACAAAGCTCCATGGCAAAACATTTCGATACGAATTAGCGCTCCACTCCTACCCTTTATTTGTTCATTTTCAATGGCTTGGTAAATTTCCGAAACTTGCTCCATGTTTAACTCACGCGCCAACACTACCACATCGGCAAATTGTGCATAAAACTTGAGCGCTTCTACGTTTGATATATTCAGTTGCGTGGAAAGATGCACCTCCACTCCTACTTGGTTGGCATACATCAACGCCGAAACATCGGCAGCAATAATGGCTGAAACCTGCGATTCTTTGGCTACATCAATTATTTC
>CAYXQZ010000377.1:0-2454 GCA_964466415.1 uncultured Paludibacter sp. | reverse complement strand
AATGACAAGAATGCATTATATCCTTCGCTGCGCTCAGGATGACAAGGTCGCCTTTATATTCTTCGCTGCGCTCAGAATGACAAGAATGCATCGTTTATACTAATGCCGTCGCCGACTGGTTGGGTTTATGCGTGGGTGGGTTTTGCGACGGTTGCGGAGGGCGTTTGGGCTGAATAACAGGTGCGGATGGTACATCCCGAGCATCGGGGACACCTGAATATAAAAGCTGGGGGTTAATTAATTCCATTTTATTATTAACAAATAAGCGAAAATGTGAATTCTTTTTTGTAGTTTTGTGGGGTTGAAAAAAGAAACACAAATTCTTTAAAAAAACCTATTACGAATACTTTATGTTGTTTGAGAAAAATCCAACTACTGAAACCAAAGAAATTGCTCAAATTTTCAATAATACGGTGGCTACATACAAGTATTATTGGTTTGTTTCAATACTTGACATTGTTGTGAAGGAACAGCGCCGACAACTATCTTTTTGGGAGATTATCGTTGGAATGGTTGTTGAGGCTTGGTATCCTATCCATTATTTCCGTTTGTCTTTTGGAAAGTCCGATTCACTTTACATGCAAATCATTGAAATACAAAAAGAGCTCAATATACCTATTGATGCGAAAAAGAGCCATATCAAAAGTCAACTGAACAAAAATATAGACTCACCAAAAATTAAAAGTCTTTTACGTGTTTTTGCTTTAAATGTACCCTATCGCTTTTTGTCTCCTTGGATAAAATACACTTCCGACTCTGAAGTTATTAGCCTATCTCAATCATTTACTAACAATTGTATTTATGCAATCAAAGGTGAAACAATAGAAATCAACCCGAACTGGGAGCAATATCTTACTGAGAACTACTTGGTTTTGCGTGATTATACTTTTTGGAATTTGACTGTTTTTCTTCAAAAACGGAATCCGAATGTACCCGATGTGCCATCCAAATTAGTTAAACCAATTTTACGAGATTCACTCTTAAATCAACGTCATTTTTGGGATGCATACATTGATATAAATCAGTCGATTAAATGCATTTATACTGGAAAAGAATTGTATAAAAAGAATTATGATTTAGACCATTTTATTCCCTGGAGTTTTGTTTCACACAATTTGCTGTGGAATTTACTACCAGCTGATTCGAGCATTAATTCATCTAAAAGTAATAATCTGCCTTCGTTGGATGAATATCTTCATCCTTATGCTCAAATGCATCAAAAAGCGATTCAAGTTATATATCCAAAAAATCCAAACAATAAGTTACTTGAGGATTATCTCAACTTACACGATTCTATTTCGGAATTGACAAGACTTTCGGAAAATGATTTTTTGAATGTATTTCAAAAAACATTTTCACCAATGGTTCAAATTGCTGAAAATATGGGTTTTAGATATTGGAATAAACCATTTCAGGTATGAAGAAGATAATCAACAACCCACACCTAACAGCCATTGAACGAACAGCTATGTCGTTCCCAACACGTTGGCTAAAACAAAACAACTTATTGAATGGTGAAATTCTGGATTTTGGCTGTGGATATGGAATTGACACCGACCAGCTTAAAGAACAAGGATTTAACGTTGTTGGCTACGACAATCATTTCAGACCTAATTATCCCATAAAACGCTTTGACACTATTATCTGTAATTATGTGCTGAATGTGTTAGAACCCAACGAACAAGCAGAGGTTTTAATGTCGATTTCGGAATTGCTAAAACCAACAGGCAAAGCCTATTTCGCCGTAAGGCGAGATTTGAAAAGTGAAGGTTTCCGTACACATTATGTTCATAAACTCCCTACCTATCAAAGTAATGTAATTCTACCTTATAAAAGTGTCTTCTCGAACGAAAACTGCGAAATCTACGAATACAAACATTATAATCAAACTATAAAAGCGCCATCAGATTGCGTTTTTTGTAATTTGGATAGAGAAAAAGAACTAATTTCAGAAACAGCGACAGCAGTAGCATTTTTAGATAGTTTTCCGGTAAATCCGGGACACACATTAATTGTCCCTAAGCGACATGTGGCTGATTACTTCGAGCTTTCAATCCACGAACAACGTGCATTGTGGCTGTTAGTTAACCGATGTAAAACACTAATTCAAAAACGTTTTAATCCCGATGGTTTTAATGTAGGCATAAACGTAGGCGAAGCAGCCGGACAAAGTATTTTTCATGTACATATTCATTTGATACCACGCTACAAAGGTGATGTTGAAAATCCAAGAGGTGGGGTGAGAGGGGTGATAGCGGGGAAGAAAGAGTATTAATTATAAAATATCAAATGTCAATAATTCATTAAAAAAGTTTATATTTGCGGTACTGTTTAAAATGCAACAACATATAGCTGCTAATACTTCAAGTTTGGTTATTAATTAATCAATAAATATAATGAAAAATATGCTTAGTAGTAATGGGTATATTTATATGTTATGCCCCATTCTATAAA
>CAYXQZ010000376.1:0-2461 GCA_964466415.1 uncultured Paludibacter sp. | reverse complement strand
GGAATAGGATTGGTTACAGCGCATAAATATGCTTCGATGGGAGCTGATTTATTGTGCATAAACCGAAGTGTAGAGAAATCTGAAAAACTAAAACTGGATTTAGAAACTACTTACGGTGTAGTTTGCAATTTTATAATTGCGGATTTGAGTAGCCTGAAAGAAAGTTTTAAAGTTGCTAACGAACTGAACGCACTGACTAAACCAATTGATGTACTGATTCATAATGCTGGCGTATTTTTAACCAAGCGCGAACTCACGCCCGAAGGTTTCGAAAAAGTACTGGCCATTCATTATTTGTCGTCGTTTGTGATAAATTTTACACTGATGGAAAAACTAAAGTCGCAGCAAAAAGCACGAATCATCATGGTTGGTTCTGAAGGTCATCGCTTTGCAGCATGGGGATTGAATATCAACGATTTGAATTGGGAAAATCACCGCTATTCAGGTCTTGGAAGTTATGGTTCAGCAAAATTAGCACAATTATTATCCATGTTGGTTTTTGTTGATTATTTTAAAAATTCGGGGGTTACCATAAATACAATGCATCCCGGAGCTGTGAAATCCGAAAGCGGAAAAACGAATGGCTGGCTTTATAAATGGTATAAAAAGAATGTAATTGACAGAACGTTGAAAACAGCCGATTGCTCAGCCGAAGCTTTGTATTATTTGGGAGTATCACCCGAAATAGAAGGGGAAAGTGGAAATTTCTACAACCTTACAACCTTAGAAGAACCTGCCCCACCTGCTTTAGACAAAGATGTTGCGCTTGAACTTTGGCAAAAAACGATGGAAATAACAGGACTTTAAAAGATAAATATGTAGTTATGAGTTACGAGAATTGAATACTAAAATTAAGATGATAGAAAATAAATACGATGCAATAGTAGTAGGTGGTGGCATAGCGGGTTTAACGGCGGCTGCATACATTGCCCGTGCAGGGCAATCGGTGGTGCTTTTTGAGCGTCAATACAAAGTTGGTGGGTTAGTACAAACATTTCAGCGCGATGGTATTTATTTCGATGGCGGACTTCGCTCTATCGAAAATTCGGGCATCGTTTTTCCCATGCTTAAACAGTTAGGGATTGAGCTGGAATTTACAAAAAGTACTACTTCAATAGGTATAGAAAACTCGATAATGAGGGTTAATGGCAAAAAAAGTGTTGACGATTATGAGCAATTTTTAATAGAACAATATCCTGATAATGCTATTGATATTAAAGCTATTATCATTGAAATAAAAAAAATAATGGGTTATATGGATATACTTTATGGTATCGATAATCCAGCTTTTTTAGATCCAAAAAAAGATCGTGATTATTTTATTAAAGTCATTTTTCCGTGGATGTTTAAATTTATATTTACCATCGGAAAATTAAAAAAACTCGACGAACCAGTAGAAGAATACCTTAAACGATTTACTAAAAATCAATCGCTTATTGATATCATTGCGCAACATTTTTTCCAAGCTACTCCTACATCATTTGCATTGAGTTATTTTAGTTTATACCTCGATTATCATTATCCGAAAGGTGGCACGGCAAGTTTAATCGAAAAATTGGAACAATATATTCTTGCTAATGGCGGAATAATTAAAACCAATACCACCATTGAAAGTGTTCAACCTGAAGAAAAATATATTATTGATAATGAGGGAAATAAATCATATTATTCGAATCTTATTTGGGCTGGCGATTTAAAACATTTGTATAATAATATACCTATCGAAAAACTTAATAACCAAAAATTAGTAAGTAAAATAATTGAAAAACGCACTCAACTTAAAGACTTAAAAGGTGGTGATTCGGTTTATACCGTTTACTTATCGGTGAACGAAGGCAGGGAGTATTTTGATAAAATTTGCACCGGACATTTTTTTTATACGCCCGATAAACGCGGATTAGGAATGGTTTCGAAGGTCGAATTAAATGAATTTTTAAACACAAAAGTAATTGATAATCAAAATAGTGAACTAAAGGAAAAAGTAAAAAAATACTTAGAAGCTTATTTCCGAATGAACACTTTCGAAATTGCAATTCCTGCACTACGCGATGCCTATTTGGCTCCGGCAGGAAAAGCGGGAGTAGTTGTAAGTTTGTTGTATGATTATACACTGGCTAAAAAAATTGAAGACCATGGTTGGAGCGCCGAAATAAAAGAATTTTTGGAGCAAATAACCATTGATATTATGAACGAAACTTTGTTTCCTGGAATAAAAAGTAAGGTGTTTGGATGTTTCTCTTCATCGCCTGTGACTATTGAAAAACTTACAGGAAATACACAAGGTGGTATTACAGGTTGGGCTTTTAACAATCCAATAATGCCCGCAGTGAGCAGCATGCTGGGTATTGCAAAATCGGTACTAACTCCTTTACCAAACATATATCAAGCTGGACAATGGACATACAGTCCGGCAGGGTTGCCTATATCCATTTTGACAGGGAAATTAGCGTCGGATAGAGTG
>CAYXQZ010000375.1:0-2462 GCA_964466415.1 uncultured Paludibacter sp. | reverse complement strand
AAATCAGAAACCATGCCTCCGGCTTGCTGAATTATAAGAATACCCGCTGCAACATCCCAGGGTTTAAGACCAAACTCATACCTTCCATCATATCTACCACATGCCACATAAGCCAAATCAGTGGCAGCAGATCCACTCTGTCGGACACCGTGCGTATTCAGTAAAAAATACTCAAACGAAAGCAACATTTTTTTAGAATGCTCCATATAATTATGTGGTCGCCCGGTCGAGATTAAGGCATCTTTCACATTTTTGACTTTGGATACCTGAATTTCTTCTCCATTTAAATAAGATTTACTACCTTTCCAGGCATAAAAAGTTTCGTTTCGCGTTACCTCGTGAATGACTCCAATCACTGTTTCTCCTTTATAAGTTAGTGCAACGCTAATAGCATAAGGGGTGGAATTATGTATAAAGTTCGAAGTACCGTCCAATGGGTCAATTATCCAGCAATAATCTTCACCATTTTCCTCACCAGTGCCCTCTTCAGTAATAAATCCAGAATTGGGTAAAATATCCGAAAGACTTTTCACTAGAAGCTTTTCAGCTTGTTTGTCGACATAGGACACAAAATCATTTCTGTTTTTAGTTACTAATTTATCCAATGTGAAGTTTAAACTCTCATGTGAAATATAGGATGCTACTTCTTTAGATAGTTGAATTACTTTTTCAGTAAGATTTTTATAAAAATCGTTTTGTGTCATTTATTGCTATTTTCTTTCAATTAATTTTCCAAACTTCTGATATTGTACAAACAAGTCCTTATATTTTTCTGTATTTTCAGAATTTGGATGGTAAGTTTTTTCAATGCCTTGTCCCATAGTAGATTGTGCTTCCGTAATGGATGGATAAATACCAGCCACAACGGCTGCATACATAGCCGCACCCAAGGCACAAGTCTGCTCCGAAGCTACTACTTCAATCGGAATATTCAATACATCTGCCAAAATCTGCATAATAAATGGCGATTTTTTAGCTACACCGCCCAAAGCTATTACTCCATCAACGCGAACACCTTCACTCAAGAACCGGTCGATAATAGCTTTCGAGCCAAAGGCTGTTGCTTCAACCAATGCTTTAAAAATACGAGGCGCATCCGAACCTAAACTCAAACCCATGATTGCACCTTTCAATGTTTGATCAGCATCGGGCGTACGCCGACCATTCATCCAATCAAGAGCAATAATTCCACTTTCGTCTACAGGAACTTTTTGTGCTTCTTCAGTGAGGCGTGTTATGATTTTGGAAGAATAAGCAGTAATTATTTTTTCTCGCATGTCGGCATCTATTATCTCTTCAGAAATAAGGATATTTTCAATTGGCCACATTAATAATTTCTTAAACCAAGCATAAATATCACCAAAAGCCGATTGTCCAGCTTCCATGCCTTCAAAATTTGGAATAATTGAACCATCCACCTGTCCGCAAATACCTCTTACGAGGGTATTTTTACATTCTGCGGCGGGTACTACCAACATATCGCATGTAGAAGTTCCAATAACTTTACTCAAATAATACGGTTTAATTTCTCCACCTACAGCACCTATGTGAGCATCGAAAGCACCAACTCCAATTTTAACTGATTGACTCAACCCTAATTTTTTAGCCCATTCATTGCTTAAATATCCAACAGCTTCGTTGGAAGTATAGGTTTCTTCTGGAAGCCTATTTTTAACATCAACAAGTCGAGTGTCTAATTTTGAAAAAAAATCTGATGATGGGAATCCACCCCATTCTGCATGCCACAATGCCTTGTGTCCAGCCGCACAACGACTTCTTTTCAGTGTATTAGGATTTGTATTCCCAACAAGTAAAGCTGGCAACCAATCGCAATGTTCAACCCAGGAATAGGATGATTTTTCAACTAATTGGTCAACACGAATAGTTCTTAATATCTTTGCCCAAAACCATTCAGAAGAATAAATGCCTCCCGAATATTTTGTATAATCAACTCCATCCCAAGTGCGACAAATTTGATTTATTTCATCGGCTTCTGCTATAGCAGAATGATCTTTCCATAAAATAAACATAGCGTTAGGATTTTCAGCAAATTCCGAGGTTAACGATAATGGCACTCCAAGTTCGTTAACGGCAACCGGGGTTGAGCCGGTTGTATCAATTGATATTGCTTTAACATAAGCTACTGCCTCCGGAAATTTTCTCAAAACTTCACATACAGTGAATTCCAATCCTTCTATATAGTCAAGTGGATGTTGACGGAATTGATTTTTTTGTGCATCGCAATACATGCCTTTCTTCCAACGTGGATATTCAAAAACGGCACTTGCTTCTTCTTTTCCGGTGTTACAATTTACTAATAAAGCTCGTACTGAATCAGTTCCGTAATCAACACCAATGGTATAATTAATTGTTTCTCTCATTAAAATCGTATATTTTTATTTATTTTTTTATCAACCAAATTTCTGATAATGATACCCCACGCATAATATTTGTTGTATCCT
>CAYXQZ010000374.1:0-2462 GCA_964466415.1 uncultured Paludibacter sp. | reverse complement strand
GAAATCATGTTCAATAAAATTATACTCACATTCTTTCTTATTATTAGTGCTTTTGCCTCGTCGCAAAACTATAAACTTGTGTGGGAAGATAATTTTAATAAATCCTCCATCAATAAAAAAAACTGGACAATTGAGGTAGATAGTAATGGTGGTGGAAATCGCGAATTACAATACTATCGCAAGCAAAATATTCGCATCGAAAAGGTTCCTCAAACTCGTGAGAGCTGTTTAGTTCTTACTGCAAAAATACAGAACTTCAAAAACAGACCCGCTACTTCGGGAAGAATAAATACACAAAACAAACAGAGCTTCAAGTTTGGAAAAATTGAAGCACGCATAAAACTACCTAAAACTGCCAACGGCTTGTGGCCTGCTTTCTGGATGCTGGGTGCCGATAAAAACGAAGTTGGTTGGCCTAAATGTGGCGAAATAGACATAATGGAAATCGGACACAAGAATGGAATTGACAAAGGAGTACAGGAATACTATTTTAATGGTGCTTGCCATTGGGGCGAAGGCTGGAATGGTGGCAGTTATCCAAATAAAGCCATTCATACTACAAATAATTATAGCTTACAAAACGATTTTCATACTTATACACTTTTTTGGACTCCCGATTCAATTACCATGTTTCTCGATTTGGATAAATATCCAAATGCAAAACCTTATTACGAAATTCCAATTACAGGCTCAGGCCTCGAAAATGAAACTTCGCGTTATTTTCGCAAACCATTCTACATTATTTTCAATTTAGCAGTAGGTGGTACTTTTTCCGAAAATTACGATATTAAAGAAATTACTGCACTTAACAACGGCGATGCTAAGATGTATATCGATTACGTACGCGTGTATCAACTAAATTGATATGCTTTCTAAATAAAAAATTCCCAATTTCTAAATTTTATTATGAATAAAATTTTATTGCTATTTATTACACTCTCGTTAGCTGCAATTGCTTTTTCGCAGGATTACAAATTGATGTGGGAAGATAATTTCGACAACCCTGTGTTGAACGAAACTAAACATTGGACTGCCGAGGTGAATGGCGATGGTGGTGGAAACAATGAAATGCAATATTACCGTCGCGAAAACATTAGCATCGAACAACATCCGAGTGGTGTAAATTGCTTGGTAATTAGTGCAAAACGCGAAAGTTTTGGAGGTAAATTAGTTACATCGGGACGCTTGGTAACACGCGGAAATGTATCGGCCAAATATGGTAAAATGGAAGCGCGCATTAAACTTCCCACCACTGCTAATGGCCTGTGGCCTGCTTTCTGGATGATGGGCGAAGACTTTTCGAAAGTTGGTTGGCCACGATGCGGCGAAATTGACATTCTTGAAATGGGAAACGTCAATGGCATTTCGCGCGGAACACAAGATAAATACTTTAACGGCGCTTGCCATTGGGGCGAAAACTGGACTTATTATGCCAAAGACAATACGGCTGCGAATAGTATTCAGGACGATTTCCATCTTTTTACATTGATTTGGGACGAGACGGCTATAAAAATGTATCTCGATTTGGACAAATATCCCAACAATGCACCTTATTACGAAATGAAAATTGATGGTCAGCGGGTTGCTGGTCAGGTAAGTTATTATTTCCACAAACCTTTTAGCTTTTTATTTAATTTGGCTGTTGGTGGCAATTTTACAGGTATTACAGGCAATTCCAATATTGCCAAAATTACTGCTTTACCTGTTGATGGAACGCCTGTAAAAATGTATATCGATTATGTACGTATTTATCAAAAAGGAGTTGCTGGCGAAGAGTTTTATGGCCCATCTACTATTGTCGATACCGAAAATCCTACTTCGTTTACGGCTACCAAAGGTGCTGTAACACCTAACTCTGTTGAGCTTTTACTCAATGGAGCCGACAATTCAGGCTCGGTTTATTATCAAATTATGTATGGCACTTCGTCAGTTCAAGTCAAAGGCACTTCGGGTGTTCTGAAATCGCATGTTATCACTGGTTTAAACTCGGCTACACTTTATAATTTTTCCATAATAGCTAAAGATGGCAATGGAAATTTGGCTGCTAACAATCCAATTCTAATTTCGGCTACAACAGGCGAAGCATTCAAATTAGCCACTATCAATTTCGAAACCGTTGGTCATAACTGGACATGGCAATCGTTTGGTAATGGTGCCAATGGCGCTGATTTATATGCTGTTGTGGCAAATCCTTCTGCTTCGGGTATCAACACTTCGGCTAGTTGTGCCAAATACAAAATAGGTGTGGGAGCACAATCGTGGGCAGGTGCTTATTCGGATAATATTGGAAGTATCACATTTACACCCGATAATTGTGTAGTGAAAATTCAGGTTTACAAACCATTTATCAGTAATTACATGCTGAAATTAGAAAATGGTGGAACCACTTTTGAGAAAATTGTAGCCAACACCAAAATTAATCAATGGGAAGAACTCACTTTCGACTTAACGGATAAAATTGG
>CAYXQZ010000373.1:0-2468 GCA_964466415.1 uncultured Paludibacter sp. | reverse complement strand
ATTCTATGTCAATTTTACTTGTAACTCCACCGTTAACTCAGCTAAATACCCCATATCCTGCTACAATGCAGCTTACGGGTTTTTTGCGTTCGCGTGGTATACAAGCTTGGCAAGCCGATTTAAGTATTGAATTGATTGAGGTTTTGTTCACTAAAAAAGTTATTTCCGAAATTTTTGAATTGCTTTTAGATAAAAAGCTTACAAAACAACATAAGATAATATGCTCACAATCAGATTTTTATATTCGGAATATTGAACCTGTTATGCAATTTTTGAGTGGTCGTGATCAAACTTTGGCTTTACGTTTTAGCGACCGAGAGTATTGGCCTGCAAGTAAGCGATTGCCCGAAGTGGATGATTTGGAATGGGCATTTGGTGCTATTGGAAATCACGACCGCGCTACGCATCTTTGTAGCTTGTTTTTAAAAGATATTTGCGAGTTGATACAGAAATACATTGATCCACACTTTGAGCTTATACGTTACGCTGAATCGCTTTGTTTGCATTTGCCCGATTTTGAGCCATTGCATCAGGAGTTGCAAAAACCACTTACTTTTATTGATAAAATATTAATCAATCTGTTTTCGAAAAAAGTGATTGATTTACAACCCGATTTTGTAGGGTTTACAGTTCCATTTCCAGGCAATTTGTACAGTGCTCTACGTTGTGCTCAATGGTTGAAAGTAAATTATCCTGCTATTAAAATTGTAATGGGCGGTGGATATGTAAATACCGAACTCCGACAAATGAGTGATATTGGTATATTTCAATATGTTGATTTTCTGACTTTTGACGATGGTGAATTACCATTGTTACGTTTGCTCACTGGTGGTGAATTAATTCGCACTTTACAATTAAATGATAATAATCAAATTGAGCGAATTAATTTCGATAAAGTTGAGAATGTAAAATTTTCTGAAATTGGAACAAGCAATTACGATGGCTTATTGACGAATAATTATATCAATATCATTGAGTTAACAAATCCGATGCATGCTTTATGGAGCAATGGTCGTTGGAATAAAATGACTCTAGCACACGGTTGCTACTGGGCAAAATGTGCTTTTTGCGATGGTACTCTTGATTATATTAAACGCTTCGAAAAAGCTCCTGTGGAATTGTTGGTGGATAGGATGGAAGCAATAATGCTTCAAACTGGAATTTCTGGTTTCCATTTTACCGACGAAGCTGCACCTCCTGTTACATTGCGTAAGCTTGCTGAAGAAATTTTGCGTCGTGGCCTTATAGTTAGTTATTGGACCAATATCCGATTCGAAAAATCATTTACACCTGAATTGTGTTATTTATTAGCTAAATCAGGTTGTATTGCTGTTTCGGGTGGCCTCGAAGTGGCATCACCACGTGTTTTAGAGCTAATAAATAAAGGAATTACGATTGAAATTGCACGCGAAACAATGAAAAACTTATCGGAAGTAGGCATAATGACACATGCCTATTTAATGTACGGTTTTCCAACTCAAACTGCTCGTGAAACCATTGAGTCGCTCGAAGTGGTGCGCAGTCTTTTTGCTGATAATTATTTACATTCTGCTTTTTGGCATCGTTATGCTATGACTATTCATAGTCCTTCGGGACAATACCCCGAAAGTGTAGGCGCAAAAAAAACTCAAGACCAATTGAATGCTTTTGCAAACAACGAAGTGCCTTTTAGTACTTCGAATGAAATTGATCTTGAGTTTTATGGAAATGCCTTACGTATAGCTACTTATAATTATATGCAAGGTGCAGGTTTCGACCGCGATGTTCGCTCTTGGTTTAAAACCTAATTATTTATACCCGTCCTCGTGTACACTTTTTACTGAACGTCCTGAAGGATCATTCATGTTTTTAAATGCCTCATCCCATTCCAACGCAATTGGAGTACTACAAGCTACCGAAGGCACTGAAGGTACACAACGTGCCGCTTGATTTGATGGAAAATGTTTCTCGAATATGCTACGATAGAAATACTCTTCTTTATTCATTGGAGGATTTACAGGGAAACGCTCATTTACATGAGCCATTTGCTGGTCGCTCACTTGCGAAGTTGTCATTTCACGCAATGTGTCAATCCAGCTATAGCCTACGCCATCCGAAAACTGTTCTTTCTGACGCCATGCTACACTTGCTGGTAGTAAATTTTCAAACGCTTTACGTAAAATGGTTTTCTCCATAATGCCGTTTCCACACATTTTGTCTTTTGGATTTAAACGCATGGCTACATCCATAAATTCTTTGTCGAGGAATGGTACACGACCTTCAACTCCCCATGATGCTAATGATTTATTGGCTCGTAGGCAGTCGTACATGTGCAATTTGCTCAGTTTACGCACAGTTTCTTTGTGAAATTCTTCAGCATTTGGTGCTTTGTGGAAATAAAGATAACCACCAAAAATTTCGTCAGCTCCTTCGCCCGATAATACCATTTTTACGCCCATCGATTTGATAACACGCGATAAAAGATACAT
>CAYXQZ010000372.1:1287-2491 GCA_964466415.1 uncultured Paludibacter sp. | reverse complement strand
GTTGCTACTAGTACAAATACGAAAAATAGTTTATAGCCGAGCAAATCGCTGAAATAGCCGCTTATAGCTGACGGTATAAAAAATCCAAGTGCCATAATGCCATCAGCAAAGGCATAATGTGCAGTTTTGTATTTTCCGGGTGCAATTTGTTGCATGATATAAAGTATAAGCCCCACAAAGCCAAATCCATAACCCAAATATTCGAATGAAATTGCTCCTGCAATAATGTAAATGTTTGTAGGTTGATAATGCGATAATAGAAAATACATTACAAACGGGATATTGAATGCTGCACACAATATAAGTATGGTATTTTTTAAACCTTGTTTAGATGTATAATAACCCGCCAAAATGGAGCCAAGTACAAATGCTGCTGAACCGAATATGCCATAAATCATTCCTATTTCAGAAGTAGATAAACCTAAACCTCCATTTGCTATTTCAGTTTTTAAAAATAATGGTGCTACTTTTATAGCAAATCCTTCGGCAAAACGATAAAACACTACAAATAATAAACTTAATACTATTCCCTTTTTCATGAAAAATGTTTCAGCCACATCAATAAATGTTCTAAAACCTTCTTTTAAAGATTTTACATTGCTGCTTGCTGAGCCATTAGGCAACATTTTCAGGTGATAAAATGACATGAATACCATTATAGAAGCATATATGAGCATCACAATTGTCCAAGCAGTTTCAACACCATAAGATTTTTCTAATTCTCCAGCTACATATACTAAAGCTCCTGCAGAAACTAATTTTGCGATATTATAGAAAGCACCTTGCCAACCAACGTATTTTGCTTGATCTTTTGGTGAAAGTTCATTGAGGTAAACACCAACCGTGGCAATGTCGTGTGTAGCTCCACTAAAGCCAATAATGGCCATAAATGCAATGGAGTATGAGAAAAAATCGGGTAAATGTAACGAGAAGGCCACCAATGAAAATAAAATGCCTGTAAGCAGTTGAGTAGCAATAACAAAATATTTTTTTGTTTTAAACATCTCTAGGATTGGACTCCATAATGGCTTAAATATATATGGAATAGTAAGGATTGATGTCCAAAAAGTAATTTTAGTATCCGAAATCCCTAAATTTTTAAACATTAGAGATGACGTTTGTGCTAATGCTATAAAGGGTAGTCCCATTGCAAAATAAACTGTGGGAATCCAAGTGAGAGGGTGTGATTTTTTGTTCATGTTTT
>CAYXQZ010000372.1:0-1187 GCA_964466415.1 uncultured Paludibacter sp. | reverse complement strand
CCCAGCATTTTGCTGCGTGCAAGTAAGCAAGCACCAATAACGCCTGCTTTGTCGCCCAGTTTGCTCAATTTTATTCCTGTATCTTTGCTTACAAGGTTGAGTGAGTATTTTTTTATTGTACTTCTGATTGGAAGCAATAAATAATCGCCTGTAAGAGCCACCACGCCTCCAATAATTACCAATTCGGGATTGAAAAGATTAATTAGTCCAGCAATTTGTTTTCCGAGTGTATTGCCCACTTCTTCAATGAGTTCAATAGCCAACATGTCTTCTTGCATGGCGGCATCCAAAATATCTTCTTGTGTTATCGAATCACCTTTTTTCTTCTTTTTATCTAAAATAGAAGTATAACCTTCGGCCATTTTTTCCAAAAAGCGGCGGTGAATGTATGAACCTGAAGCTTGTGTTTCGAGACAGCCTTTTTTACCGCAATGACAAATTACATCATTATCGAATACGCTTAAATGTCCAAATTCGCCCGAAAAACCCGATTTACCGTAATATAATTGTCCGTTAGTAATAATTCCCAGACCTAAACCCCAGCTGCAATTTACAAAAAGAACATTTTTTTCGTCGCCAACCAAACCGTTCATGTATTCGCCATAAGCCATGGCGCGTGAATCGTTGTCGATTGTTGAATGTATGCCAAGTCTTTCGTGAAATATTTCGGTAAGTGGTTGCTCGTTAAAATAATACATGCTGTAGCTGTGGCCAGTTTGTGTATTTATTCGTCCCGAGATATTAATGCCAGCGCTTAAAATTTTCGATTTAGGGATTGATAGTTTCGATACATAGTCGTTTATGATTTTACACAAACTATCGAAGCTTTCAGCTGTGTTTTCGTAATTAAATGGAACACTAAGTTGCGTGTCAATCAATTCACCTTTAAAATTAATTAAAGCTAAATTCACTCTAAATCGTTTAATGTCAACACCTAAGAAGCAACCTGAGTCCGGGTTTAATCCATAAATATTGGGGCGACGACCGCCAGCCGTTTCCACTTTGCCAAAATCTATTACATAACCTTCTTCAATTAGTTCGCTTACAAGTTTGGTTATGGTTGGCACACTTAAATCCATTTCTTTACCAAGTTCGGATAAAGTAATATCGCCATTATTAATATGGTACTTTAAAATATTAAGCTTAATTTGAGAGTTTTTCGAACCTAGTTCAATTTCTTCGATTAA
>CAYXQZ010000371.1:0-2531 GCA_964466415.1 uncultured Paludibacter sp. | reverse complement strand
TTCCATCATACACTTTGGATGCGATGGAAGCAGTACCAATTGTTAAAGCTTTGGGGCTAACAGTATTGCCTGAACCAGGAGTAGCAATATTAACCGACGTTCCGTCAGTTGTAGAAAGTACCGTGTTAACTGCATTATAATTACCCGCATTATTGGTCGACTTTAATCGCATATATATTGTTCCAGATGGATTCCCTGTTCCCCTTGATATTGTTGCAGTTGCTCCGTAACTACTTCCATTTGTTGATACTTCGTAACCTATGGGAGCAGTAGCTGCCAGATTTCCATATAGTTTTGTTCCTGAAACTGCGAAGGATTGAGATGATGAAGCTGTACCGTAAGTAGACGTAAATGCTGTAGTTGTAGTTGCTCCTGAAATAGAAGGTGTGTATTGCTCATAAGCACCGACAGAAGGTGTTGTTACAAATGCAAAACCAGCTTTGTCGGTTTTATATGCTAAACTATAACCTTTTGCTTTTAAATAAGATGAAGAACCGATTGTCCAGCGGGAAGTTGCAACTGAAGCATCGGTGCTGTAACCATTTATTAAAGTTGGAGCTGAAAAATATGATCCTTTAGCATTTATATTCGTTGAAGAAAGATCATTGAGATTTCCATAAACATTGGTTGATGTTGCAGTAGTTACAGTACCCCCATTTGCAATATTATTTGCTACAGTTATAGTTCCTGCAGAACCAGCAGGAGTTTGATTTATTATTAGATTCTGCACAGAAACTGTCCCTGTCCCATTGTCATTTTTATTATCTAAAAGCACATTATTAGCTATGACATGATATGGCTGCGTTGTACTTGAGAAACCTCCTCTTATTCCAAATCCAATGCGCATCATAGCGTTATTCACAACCGTGCAATTCAAAATAGAATCCATGTTTGTAGTAGCAGAATTATAAGTAAATATAAGACCTCCATTGCCTAAGTTTGTTGTACCACTACCACCTTTTGGAGTAAAAGTAACTGAATTATTGTGCACTACAAGGTTTTTTATACAGTTATTATAAGTAGAGCCTGACCCCATTGATATTAACATTCCTCTTGGATTATTGTATGTTGGTGTAGTCATGCCAAAGCTTGTAAAATCAAGTGTAATCTGATTTTTCCTAAAAATACAATTTGACAAAACATTTCTACCTGTTGTATTTGAAGCGTCAATATGCACAAACGGGGATTGTTGAACATCTACAGTTTGTGAACTTGTGGGAGTTATTGAAGAAGTATTATTTTCAATTAAACAATTGTCGACAGTATTTGACCCTCCTGTAGTAGTGGTTGGTTGACCCATAAATAACAATGCTCCTTTTGTATAACCCATATTAGATGTTGCAGTGTTTGGTGCGGCACTTAAAGTACAACCACTTAATATATTATTCTGAAAGCTGGTGAAATTATTAATTTTAATCATATTATTGCCTCCTGTTGAAGCAGATAATTGACCTACATTTAAAGTTCCGGTAATAGTAAAACCATCGAAAATCCTTTTTGCAGTATTCGAGTTAATATACAATCCATACGCATTATTTGTAGAATTGAAGCTTAGTGTAGTAGCATTTGTAAACTCCCAAGGTTCAACAATGCCATTGTTATCCAAATCAGACTTAGCACGTTCTGATGAATAGGTTTCAGAGCCGTCAAATCCACCCAAGTAATTTACATCTGCCTTAGTGGCAAAAGCTGAACTATTTGCTGTTGACTGAGAAAAACTAAAAGGTGTAACACCTGTTGTTTTAACAAAAACCGAATCACCTGCAGCAATAGCTGAACTACCAGAGTTTGGGATACTGGTTAATGCATTTGTCCAAGAATTCCCTGACGTATTATTACCAGAAGCGGCTACAAAAACTGTTTTTGCATTTACCCCTATCGCAACCGATAGCAGCATTAAAATTAAAGTAAGAAATTTTTTCATGATATAAAATGATTAAAAGTTTATATTCTAATTGGATTATAAGAGTGGCAAAAATAGATGCTGGAAGTGTAAAGTATGGGTGTATTTTTGTTTTTATTGGTAGTACAATTTGTTAGATAGGATAAAAAAAAGATAGTTGGTGTTACGCAATGTAAACAACCAACTATCAATCGATTAACCTAACAACCAAAAATTTATACCAATAGGATATTAAAGAATTACTTTTTGAACACTCGTTCCTTTATCGGAAATCATGCGAATAATAAATGCGCCCGAAGCCAACGAAATACGATTGCCCGCTTGTACTTGTTTTGTGTAAATTGTTTGTCCGCCGAAAGTTACAATTTGAAGTGAGCCATTTTCATTGCATATCAAACCATTGCTCACAACCGTAATAAATTTAAAATCAGAAGTTTTACTAAATCCTGTTCCCGGATTGTAAACATATTCGTAAGCACCTACTGCAGGAATCGTTGCAAATGCTACGCCTGCTTTGTCGTATTTATTAGTAGTAACTGCACCTTTGCCAATAAGATACGAGCCAGCATCTAAAGTCCATTTTGAAGCAGCAAGTGCAGCATTATAACCTGTAACGGTAGTTGGCGTA
>CAYXQZ010000370.1:0-2540 GCA_964466415.1 uncultured Paludibacter sp. | reverse complement strand
TTCAACAGTGTTTTTGCCGGCAATTTTAACATGAGCTTCCGTCAAAGTAGTCCAGCGAATGGTGTCGGTTTTGTCCAAGGTTGCTATTTCGTCCTGTATAACAACAAATTGCTCGTTTACAATTGCAACACCTCGCTTTACACTTTTCAACTGATTATCGTAGACTTTTGATAAATCGGAAACGGCAAATTTAAAATTCGATTCAAACCCACTTTGTTCAATTCCTGCTTTTCCTTTTACGTTTTGAAATTTGCCATTAACCGCTAATGTGTTGTGTGCTAAATTGTTGTATCTGAACACATTCCAACGGGTTGATTCCTGCGACAAATTCCAAAGATTAATGCCCTTCGATTCCAGCGAATTGTAATTTTGCATACCAAAATCCGAAGCCCATCGTTCACCTACAGCATCTATTACAAACGAGCCCACATCCATGTGTCCGTGGTTTGAACCTGCCGAACCAGTTTTAAATCCAAGATAAATGGCATTTTTATCAGTCCACGAAGTACGCATCAAACTCACAGGCGTTTCACCCTTTCCGGCAAAACAAGTTGTCATTGGAGCAGTAACTTTGGATAAATCAATGTTTTTACCCCAAATCATAAGTGCCGGAAGCGTTCGGTCTATGGTAAATTGCGAATACTTATTTTCTTTCTTCATTTCGGGAGTTAAAGGAAGTCCGTTACCATCAGTGAGCATAACAAAATTATCTTTTTCGAGATAGCTTTTTTCCACCCAAAGTAAGGACGGGTCGTTGAGTTGCGAGGCAAACCAAAACTGCGAAGCGTTCAAAATAGAATTGGGGATGCAATCCATATAATTGAAACTTTGCCCCGAAGTACCCACCATGTGTTGCAGGTAATAGGGTGTTTTGTAAAAACCTTTGAAATCATTCATTTTCAAATCGTTGATACCACATTTTTGCAAAGCATCGAGCATAAAAATATTAAAAACAGTACCGTATTGCCAATACATATAGCCTTCGGCAAAAGCGCCATCGGGGTCGTAACTTTTCATCGGAACAGCTATCATTTGAATGGAACGTTTCAGTATTTTTTCGGCTACATCTGACTGTTTATCAGCCATTGCCATAGCTGCATACACCATTCCTGCATTACAAACCTGACTCCAATTTGTTGGATTGTTGAATCGGTCGGCATACTTAGGGTCTAATGATGGCTCTATTGCTTTGGTCAACAAGGCGTTTTCGATGATGGTTCTTGATTCAGGCGATAAATAATCGTACAACCAATCATACCCAATAGATACGCCCATAGCCATTTCGGCAACACCTAGAAAATGAGGCGGTTGCCAATCGCTAAAAGCTGAAACAGCAAGCAATTCTTTTTCAGCACGTTGAGCATATTTCTTGTCGCCTGAAATGCGGTAAGTGTATGATAAATAAAAAATCCGACGCAATGCCTCACGACTTACATCGAGCAACCGAACACCTTCGAGTTTACGCTCCAACACAGGTTTATCAAGCACATCGTCGGATGCACTAACAATTGCCTGATGCATTTTTGCCAACGTAGGATTTAATGCAATTGCCTTTTGTATAGATTTTTCCTCACCTTTTAGGAGTAGGATGCGGGGATGGGAAATACCCGAAATAATTTGAGTTTTTGAAGTTGTTATTTCTGATTTGGCATTAGTTCCTAAAGCAAACAACAAAAGAAAAATGGAAACAATTTGATATAAATTAATTCGCATACTACATATTGAATTTGACACTATTAATAATTTACAAAAGTAACAAATTAATAGAATCAATATGTAGTAATTATTGTTGCAAAAGTGGTGGTTTATTGTTTTTGATATGGTAATAAATCTCAAAAATTCACCTTCACTTCACTTGGGTCAACTTCATCTGAACAAAGTTTAGCCGCTTTGTACTTTTCGGCTTGGGCGGTACAAGCTTTTCGAAGTTTTTCAATTATAATTTTGTATTTCGGATTGTTGGCCAAGTTATCTGCCTCTAATGGGTCTTTTTTCAAATTATATAACTCCTCGGGTGCTTGTATAGTGCGATACCGAATATATTTCCACTCTTCTGTACGAATGGCTTCGCTCGAAGGTATTGGTTTAAAGTTCCATAAATGCTCAAACATGATTGATTTACGCACTTTCGGTGCTTTTCTACCTTTGGTATAGGGTATCAAGCTTTCTCCCTGATATATTTCGGGAACTTTTACACCAGCTAACGACAGTATAGTTTTAGGTACATCAATATTAAGTACCATATCTTTCACATCACTATGCTTCGCCTGACGGGGATCAAAAATTATCATGGGCACACGAATTGACAAGTCGTGCATCAACCATTTTCCGGCTATTTGCCGCTCACCTTTAAACAGGCCGTTGTCGCCCATAAAGATTATCACAGTATTGTCAGCAAGCCCTTTTTCTTCAAGCAGTTTACGTAAATCACGAATTTCATCGTCAATTTCAGTAATCATCCGATAATAACCTTTGTAATGCTCCTGGTATTTCTCCGGAGTATCGTAACTGTAATACCAACGTGTGCGGTTAAATCCTTC
>CAYXQZ010000369.1:0-2560 GCA_964466415.1 uncultured Paludibacter sp. | reverse complement strand
GCAATTCTCAAATTTTCAAATTTTCAAATTTTCTTAACACGTGTGAGACCGACTTTTTGATACGTGTGAGACCGACTTATGGTCACACTCATGAGATACGTGTGAGACCGACTTATGGTCGGTCACCCACCTACTTATAACAAATGTTCCGGTAATTGTTCCAATTCCTCCATGTATTTCAAATCTTCGCCTTTGCGAATAATGTGTGTATTATTATCGGTATCAATCAGTACAATAGCTGGTCGATAGGTAATAAATTGCATCCATTGCGTCATGTTATAAGCACCTACTTTGTGCACCACTACTTGGTCGCCTTTTTGAAGCATGGGCATGGTAATACTTTCGCGCATCACATCAATATTCATACACAGCGGCCCAAACATCACCATTTCTTCGGTTTGGTTTCCCAGTTTTTGAGCTGGACTAATTTTATGATCGTACCAAAGTGAAGTAAATAATGAATTTAATCCAAAATCCATAATTGTCGCCCTGCGTCCATCCGATAAACGTTTGGTAGCCAATACTGAACCGAGCAAATAACCAGCATCGTCAATCAGGGCACGTCCGCTTTCGAGAATTAGCAAAGGTAATTCATCTTGTTTAAATCCATAACCTAGAATTACGTCGGTAATGGCATCGGCAAATTGGTCTATTGACGGAACAGTATCCGTTCCTGGCAAATAAGCGCCTTTAAGTGTATTTGTCGAAGGGAATCCACCGCCTAAATCGATGTACTGCACCATTTTACCAAAGCGTTCTTTTGCCGTCCAGGCCAATTCGCATAAATTACGAGCAGCAATGGCATAAGCATTGGGCGAAAGCATAAATGTACCTATATGGCAATGAATACCAACGAGTTCCAAGTTTTCGGAATTGATAATGCGTGTAATTGCATTCCAAGCTTGGCCGTTTTCGAAATTAAAACCAAATCTATCCCATTTGGGGTAAATGCCCGTATCCATATTAACACGAATGGCAACACGTGGTTTTAGCTTATTTTCTTCGCTCAACCGAATCAACGAATACAATTCATCGTAATGATCAATGTGAATCAATGAGCCATTTTGCGAAGCTAAAATCAATTCTGCATCACTTTTATCGGGTCCGTTAAAAATGATTTTTGTTCCCGAAACACCATTTCCAAGTGCTTTTTCGTATTCGAAACCCGATACAACTTCGGCCCACGAACCTTCCTGATGGAAAATACGACAAACGGCATTGTTGTAGTTGGTTTTGTACGACCATGCAAATTGCACTTTTGGGTAACGAGTTTTAAAAATGCGGGTTGCATTTTGGTAATTACGCCGAATTTGTTTTTCAGAAATTACAAATAGCGGTGAACCATATTCACTCAACAAACTCTTTACTGGCACACTTTCGATATGTGTAACAGGTTCATTTTCGGATTTTGTTCCAAATTTATTCATTAAACCGGCGTTCATTTTAATAATGAATGGCCTTTCGTATCTTGTTTTTTCCATAAAAATTTAATATCTGCCCCTAACCCCTAAAGGGGAATTAGAGAAATTAGTACTGATTTTTAAACTAAATTTATTAAAGAATCTGCGTCTTAAAGCCCCGCCATTTATCCCGATTCTTATATCGGGAGGGGTTTGGGGCAGTCTTTACAATTCCCCATTCCCTGAAATCTTCTGAAATTCTCGTATATCTGTAATCAAATCCCAAGCATAGCGCACAAAGATTTTCCCCACTTCGTAATCGGTAAATGGTTCTACTTTTTGTCCTAATGCCATTTTCACCAAACTGGCAGGCTGATTTTGTCCTGCTGCTGCCGTGAGGTATATCCAAGCCGGAAAACGCGGATTAACTTCCATAATATAGGGTTTTCCATCGTTGCTGAGCATTACTTCCAACTCGCAACCACCACGCCATTTGGTAGCTTTAATAAATTTTCGTGCTAATTCAATAAAGCTTTCATCGTCGAGGGTAATTCCCGCCCAAGCTTTCCCTTTGTCAGTAATGTAGAGTTTGCGCATGGGTATTACACTTATTGCATTTCCTTCGCCATCGCCCAAAGCAGCAATATTAATTTCAGTGCCTTTTATAAATTCCTGAACAATAATTGGCAAACCCCATTTTGATAAAATTTTGTAGAATGCCTTTTCGGCTTGTTCCATGCTATTGGCAATAATAGCATCGTAAAATTTACCTTTAATTACCATTGGGTATTCAAAATCTTCTTCAATTTTTGCAAGTTCACGAAACTCATGAATTATTTTATCCTTCGGTACATAAAAATCATTTTCTTTGCCAAAATCACATAATTTCATTTTATCACGAGCCTCAAATTGCTCCAAATCGGGCAAAAAAGTAGCAATACCCATTTTTTTGAGGGCCTCGCGCAATTTTATAAAATTAAAAAGCTCGGCATCGAAATTTGGAATGATTAGCTCAATATTTTCTTTCTCGTGAATGTATTGTAAACGCCCCATAAGTGCATCCGTTCCTGCTGTAGGATAAGGAATTTGGTAGGTTTTATCTACTAAATCGTGCATATACAAGCCCGGTTCAAGCGATTCATAAGATAAGCCAATGATGC
>CAYXQZ010000368.1:0-2577 GCA_964466415.1 uncultured Paludibacter sp. | reverse complement strand
CGAAAAAGGATTTGGGTAAACATAAAAGTGATTATAGAAATCAACACTTTCAATGTAATTTGGCGCATTCAAATGCAATACAATACTAAAAGCATCCTTCAAAACTTTATAACTGGCATTGTTTAAGTTGTCTATCCGAACACTATCAAGTGCTTTGTCAGAGCTAAAAGATAAAGTTATAGACTGCTGAGCATTTAATTTGTTTAAAAAAACAAAACTCGACATTATCAATAAGAAAAGGCATTTATTTAACATTACATTGAATTTATAATATAGTAACTATCGTAAATAATAATCACCTACAAAGTAAATACAAATAACATATGAAGTATTTTTCTTTTCTTACCGTTCTTTTATAGTTTATTGCTTATTTTTTAAAATCCTTTCAGATAAAAACTACCCTACTCCCAGCACCTTCCCTGCACCACCACCTTTCACCGGCGTAGGATTACCAAAAGCATCCAATTCCCCAAACTCTATGACCACGGATAGGATAAGTGTGTCATTGTCGTTAAAGGTAATTTCAGGGTGGTTAATGTCCAACTGAAAAATCAGTTCCTGTGCGGCTACAGTTGCTGTTCGTGGAAACCAGTCGGTCGAGAGGAATTGCCTGCTCAACCCGATGGTGTCATGTACAGGTTCATAGTCGTGTTTTTGGGTGTCCATGCTTATGTCGGTCACTACACCCAGCGTGGCACTGATACGAAACAGACTGTATCGGTTGGGCATATTTAGACCCAAGCTACAGGCAAAAGCGGGTATGCTAATGGTTGCGGCAGCATTTTCTCGGTCAATTTTCCAATCGAGCGGTATGCGCAGCACGCTTTCGAAACGGTTTATGCGGTTAAAGTTAAATCCCGCTACATATTGCCTGTGTTTCGAGAGGTAAATGCCCCGTTCACCATGTGCACCTTCGGTGTCGGCAGCCTGTATGTTTTTCATAAGCTAGCAGAGAACCGGAGCCAGGTTGTAGTCGGCCACATGATGCAGTCCGAAGAAAGCCATGCGTATGGCTTTACTCATTTTGGAACATCCTCCAAATTCTTTGTTATTCTTACGAACATTGGCAAATTCCGGTCGGCGTTTAATCTGGTCTTTGGTTGCGCCACCTTTGGTGCGTACAAAAATCTCGTCGCTTCCTTTGCGGGTATAAAATGATAGTTTACCGATATTGCCGGTGATTTGATCTAGTTGTTTTACGCGTGCCATTTTTTGGTTGATTCGTTAATTAGTTGATTGGATGAATAGTTCATCTGTTAATTGGTTCATCTGTTGATTAGTCGATTGGTTATAAGAGACTGTAGTGTTAAATAGTATATGGTAAATTGTAAAATAGCAAATGAGTTAATGGTAACTGAATTAGTTCGAAGCATTACCGTAGTTGTAAGCCAATACAAATATAAATAAAATATATTTAATTCAAAAATAAATCATATATAATCCATACTTTAAATTTACGGGTTATATATGGGTTATATACGGGTTATATATGGATTATATATGGATTATATAAAAATATGAGGCGAATAGGGTGCAGATTTGGAGGAAATGTGGATGCATAACAAAACACCCCACAACTCAGCAGTTCTGACTTGCTTTGTTGCGGGGTGAAATTCGTAACTTTAAAAACCTAAATGGATCTATTTTATCTCAGATAGACCACAATTTTTTGTATTCGTGCATCGCGGTTAAAAACCAGACTGCTTTGTAAGGGGCTTAATTTATATGTTGGTAAAACCTCTTTTTCACCATTCCTATACCATATTTCCATACCTTCTTTACCATCCTTCTGATAAATAAATGGAACTGAACAATAGCTAAAACTCATATATGGATAAGCGTTTTCGGCGGTTGGTGGTAAAAACTCATCGGGTTTCAACATGGTTTGATTAATGCTCAAACAACCATTCTTGACTTCCACGCCCAATTCATAAAACCTACTGATTATATCTTCTTTCACTTGCCCTGTCATACCCGGTTGTTGCACACCTGCCATCATGGGTGTGTGTGAGTAAGGGTCAAAGGGGAATGAGCCATAATCGGCGGGCGATTTGTGGGCACCTATTCCCGCTTTTACTTCAGCATAATGTTGCTTTAAACGACTGATAATTTCAGCATCTGCCAATTCATTTTCGGCTTTTTTGATATTTTCGCCAATGGCAAGCAATAATTTAGAAACCATGTGCCAGTAAATACAACCAAGTCCTTCGTATTTATAAAATGTCCCCGAACGGCCTGTAAACGATTGATGATCGAATATTTTTTCGTAAACCATTTCTATTGCTTGTATGTCTGTATCTGTTACTTCCAGTTCGCCTTCGCGCCTTAACTTCAACAAAGCTACGTTCAGAAAACTGACATTATTGAAATTAGCATTGAAATGGAATTGTCCTTTTTTATCAGTAGAAATAATGGTTTTATTTCCATTTGTAACCAGTTTTTGCAATAAAGCTATGCGCTCAACATCCTGAACTGAGATATTGTTTTTATCCAAAAACGAAGGAAGTGTTTTGTTTGGGTAAAGAATATAGCTATTTTGATCGGCTCTGTACAGTGAACTTTGGCGCAAAGCATCCA
>CAYXQZ010000367.1:0-2588 GCA_964466415.1 uncultured Paludibacter sp. | reverse complement strand
ATCATTAATTACTTGGAGTCAATAGGAGTTAAGTTTGGCGCCAATATCAATGCGTATACTTCGCTCGATGAAACTGTTTATAACCTATCAGATGTACCTACTACGCGCGAAAGCATTATTGACAGTGCTTTATTGGTGTTACACGATTGGTCAAGTTTTATCTCACTCGAAGGAACTGAAATTGATGCGGAGCGCGGCGTAATTCGCGAAGAATGGCGCACTGGTGCAGGCTCTGAACGCCGTATGTGGAAAGAATCGAACAAACAAAAGTATCCAGAATCGCAATATGCCAAACGCGATGTAATTGGCGATACAGCTGTTATCAATAACTTTTCGCACAAAACCATTCGCGATTTTTATCAAAAATGGTATCGCCCCGATTTACAAGCTATTCTGATTGTTGGTGACGTTGATGTTGACAAGGTGGAAGCTAAAATTAAAACTATGTTTGCCGATATTAAAGCAAAACCAAATGCTGGTGAACGTCCAATATTTGAGATAAAAAACAATACAGAACCTTTAGTTTCGTTTGTAAAAGACCCTGAAGCACGCATGACGCGCATTGAGTTGGAATACAAACAAGACATTATGCCTGCCGACATAAAACTTTCAATAAATGGTTATGTAACTGGAGTTATTAATCAGCTCATTTCAACAATGATGGGTAATCGTTTCGAGGAGATTACACAACAAGCCAATGCGCCATTTGTAGGCGGTTATGCTTATTATGGTAATTTGGTAAAATCGAAAGATGCTTTCCAGTTATTAGCTGTGCCAAACGAAGGGCGTGAGATGGAAGGACTTAAAGCTTTGTTGCTCGAAGCCGAAAAAGTAAAACGATTTGGTTTTACAAATTCAGAAGTAGAAAGAGCAAAAACTGATTTATTAAAAGGTATTGAAACAGCCTATAACGATAGAGAAAATCAAAAAAACGGTTCTTTAGTTCGTGAGTATGTTCGCCACTTCCTCGAATCAGAAGTTATTCCAGGAATTGAGTGGGAATATCAAACACTACAAATGGTTTTACCAAAACTTAACGCTGTGGCCGTAAACCAAATGGCAAAACAATATGTAACCGACGATAATTTGATTGTTTCGTTTATGTCGCCCGATAAAGCTGCCGTAAAAGTTCCTTCGAAAGAAGAGGTATTTGCTGCAATTGCCGAAGCCAAAAGTGCAAAACTGGAAGCCAAAGCCGAAGAAGACATGAATAAACCATTGATTGAAAAAGCACCTGCTGCTGGTAAAATTAAAAAAACGGCTAAAAATGCAGCTTATGGCACTACCGAATGGACTTTGAGCAATGGTATAAAAGTAATTTTGAAGCCAACAAAATACAAACAAGATGAAATTATGCTTTCGGCTTTTAGTGCTGGAGGAACATCAAAAGTAAAAAACAATGCCGATATGTATTCAGCTACATTGGCTTCGAGCGTAGTTGCTAATAATGGTTTAGGGGTATACAACTCAATTGAATTGGGCAAAATGCTTACTGGTAAAATTGCCAATGTAAATCCAAATATTAGTGCTTACGAAGAAGGCTTTACCGGAAACTCTTCCGTAAAAGATTTCGAAACCATGATGCAGCTCGTTTATTTGTATTTTACAGCTCCTCGCAAGGACGATAACGCATTTAAAGCTATGCTTAACATGTACCGTGCTAGTTTATCGAATGCAGTAACCGACCCACGCAAAGCATTTGGCGATACAATTGGGTTAATGCTCAGCAATCATAATCCACGTACAGTAACTATGAATGTAGAAGCCATTGATAAAATTGATCAAGACAAAGCATTGGCTATTTACAAAGAACGATTTGCGGTTCCTGCCGACTTTACATTTATATTGGTTGGTAATATTGACCCTGAAAATGCCGAAGTTCAAAAAGCAATTACAACTTACTTAGGTGGATTAAAATCCAAAAAAGGTGGCGAGAAATTCACCGATTTAAAAATCCGCAAACCTCTCGGAAAAGTTTCGAATAACTTTAGCCGACAGATGAAAGTTAACAAAGCATCGAACTATATATTGTACAGCGGAAAAATGGAATTCAACGTTCAGAACCGTACGTTAATGACAGCTATTGGCAATATACTTAGCACACGCTACTTGGAAAGCATTCGCGAAAAAGAAGGTGGCTCCTATGGCGTAGGCGTAAGAGGTGGATTATCCAACACTCCTATTTCGGAAGCTTCGCTCATGATGCAATTTGACACCGACCCTGCCAAACAAGAAAAGCTAATGGGTATTATTCACTCCGAAGTAGCAGAAATTGTTAAAAACGGACCACGTGCCGACGACCTACAAAAAGTGAAAGAAAACATGCTTAAAAAGTACACCGAAGATACCGAAACAAATAGTTGGTGGCAAGTAAGTGTAAATCGGTATTATCAAGATAAAATTGATTTACTCAAAGATTACAAAGCTTCAGTTGAAGCATTATCGCCTGAGTTGATACAAAAAACATTGAAAGCATTAGTTGATCAAGGAAATGTAATTCAAGTGGTTATGTCGCCCGAAGTAAAATAAAAACTTTTTGAAGAATTTTAAAAAAGCAGCAGTAATGCTGCTTTTTTTGTGGAAGTAAA
>CAYXQZ010000366.1:0-2598 GCA_964466415.1 uncultured Paludibacter sp. | reverse complement strand
ACCTGCCTGTCGGCAGACAGGGTGGACATCCCGTTTGAACGGGACCGCATAAAATAAATCGGATTCTTCAACTGCTTTAAATGTAAAAGATGCGTAGCAGTTCCACTTTTGGGAGCACCACGCCCGATAAACGCATTACCTGTGCCTGAGAGATGATTTATAAACCGTTGTTTATCGTCTTCGGTAAGAAAAAAATTATATTTTTATTGAATTCTTATAGAATAATAAGTCAATAACTTTTTGTGAATGAAATGAAATTTGATTAAACAGCAGGTAAGTCTTCAATTGTTCAATAGCGGCATCTGCGGTTAAGATACCCTCTTCATATAAAGATATTGTAGCAAATAACCGATCGTTGGCAACAGGACCAAACACAATATCGTAAAATTTAGTTTTTAACCCTTTGCGGTTTGCATATACAAAATCTAACCAATCTTTATTTGCCTGTGTAAATTGTAATACTTCGTAGATGTCAGACTGGTCAAATAAAATTTCGTCTATTTCATAAATCGAAACTACAGCTTTAACTGAAGATTCTCTTTGTTGTTTTAATCTCGCCCATTTCTCAGCTTGTTCTTGACTAGTAGTGGTGTAAAAACCTCTACCAAAATCCGTATTTGAACGAGATTTTGTCAAATGTGGATTTTCAACTTTTACTGTGGAACCGTGATAGAGTATCATTATTGATTATGGTTTTTAATGTAAGCACTAATTTCATTCAATATGTATTCTTCACCTTGGGAGTGTAAAACATCATAGTTAGTTGTAAGGAAACCATAAACGTCAAGTTTTTTAAATAGTGCATGTACTTCAACTGCCTCCATTTTTTTTAATACTCTATAATTTTCAACACAGAAAATAGATAACATTTTTTCTTTTTTAAACTGATTATCTGTTTGTTGAAGTTTATGCTTTTCCTTTTCTAATTCCTTGTATAAATTTAACCCACTCATATACCACCATTTACTTTTAGCATCAAATAATTTTTTATAAAAATTTGATGTGTAAAGATAGCTCATTGCATCAGCAGAATCAAGTTTCTTTTTAGTAGATATTAATGATACTAATTCGTTGATTTTTATTGGTAAAATAGCTTTTTCTATAGACATAAATACATATTAATTAATTTACAAAGATAATATATTCCTACTCAAAAAACAAGAGATCTCGATGTGATGATGTGATGATATGTCGATGAGATGAGGTGATATGATAATCCGTCAGTTGACGGAGCCGATGGAACATGCCGTGCAACGGTAGCGAACCATTAATCATTTACCACTTACCACTACCTTACAAACCTTAAAACTTTATTAACTTTATAACCGCCCGCAGGGCAACCCACCACCTATACCCATACCACAACCACCAGAAGCGCAGTTTGAAAGTTTGAAAGTTTGAAGGTTTGAAAGTTTGAATAGTCTTTCGACCTTTGACTTCTGACTCAGAACTCCTAACTTCCCCCTCCGTCGTCTGTTGTCCTTTGTCTTTGTTCTTAGTTCTTTGTTCTTGGCTCTCAATATATTTTTCCACCATAAACTCCTTCCCCGGAAAAACAACTCCCTTCAGATATCGTAGAAAATCAATCGGATTCTTCAAAAACTGTAAATGTATTGCATGAACTCCTATAATGGTACGTGTAGCATTTCAGTTATTTTCCCAACGAAGCCAACGAAATTACATTTATACCATCGGGGCGTCGATGGCTCATTCCGGTACCTGTAATTATATTTAATGATTTTGGTAAGTCCATTTTGGTCGAGTCAATGTTTCTAGCGAATTTTTTTAAACTTTCGGCAGCTTCGTCAATATATCCCACACCCAGCTTTATTTCGAAAGCAGCATAATCGCCATTTCGTTTCTGTACAATGGTATCCACTTCCAAACCATTCGAATCGTTATAATGATATACAGTAGCATCATTCGCTTTGGCATACACATTTAACTCGTGCGTTGCCAATGATTCAAACAAAAATCCGGTATATTTCATATCTTTCAATAGTGATTCTTTGTTCAAACCCAGTGCAGCAACTGCCAGCGATGTATCGCACAAATGCCTTTTGGGTGATTTTCGTAACGATGCCGATGAGCGAATATGTGGATTGAATGCAGGTTGTTCGTACAATATCATTAAGCGCGACAAAGCATCAAGATACTCCGATAGTGTATTTCTCGACAATTCATTTTTATCCAGTGTTTTTACATCTTGCTCTAAGGTTTTATTATCTACCAATGTAGCCGTATTTCTGGCAATAGAGCGTATCAGACTACGCACTTTTAAAGGGTCGCGTTTTATTCCGGTAGCCCTGCTCATATCTACTTCACAAAGTAAATCCACATAACTACTATTCATTTTGAGGGCATTTTTTGTATTTTCATTCAATAAAGTAGGCCATCCGCCAATTAGCATTCTATCAATAATGAAATCGAGCGAAATTCCTGCATCGTAAAAGTTTGGAAAAGATCCTTGTAACAAATCCGAAAGCTTTACTACGCCAGTAGAAAAACCTAATTCCTGCCAGGTCATTGTATCCATTTGCACTACTGTAAATCGCCCTGCACCACTATGTAGTTTTGCATCGTCGCCAGGGTTAGCCG
>CAYXQZ010000365.1:0-2615 GCA_964466415.1 uncultured Paludibacter sp. | reverse complement strand
ATTTCATTCTCAATTATATCAGTCATTACATCTTTAATGTCCAAGCCAGCTGCAGCAACTTGCTGAGGTATAAAACTGGTTGCAGTCATACCAGGTGTAGTATTTACTTCCAATAAATTAATAACATCGCCTTCCGAAATAATATAATCGATGCGAACAATGCCTTTACAGTTGAGTATGTCGTAAATGGCCGAAGTGAGTTGCTGTACACGGTTGGTAAGTTCGGGACTAATGCGAGCGGGCGTAATTTCCTGCACTTGGCCTTTGTATTTGGCATCGTAATCGAAAAATTCATTTTCGCTAACCACTTCGGTTACAGGCAAAACCTGCGATTTTGTTTTTGTTTTGTAAATACCACAGGTAATTTCGGTGCCAGCCAAAAATGCTTCAATCATCACTTCGTCGCCTTCGGCAAAAGCATGCGCAATGGCAGGTTGAACTTGGTCTATCGATTTTACTTTGGTTACTCCAAAACTGCTTCCGCCAACATTGGGTTTGATAAAACAAGGAAAGCCAATTTTCGAAGCTACATCTTCGTTTGTTACAGTTTGACCTTTGCGAAGCACCAACGATTCGGAAACTTTAACTCCAAAGCCTTTCAGGTATTGATTGCAAGTAAATTTGTTAAAAGTAATGGCAGCAGCCAACACGCCACAGCATGAATATGGTAAGCCAATTAATTCGAAATATCCTTGTAAAATTCCGTTTTCGCCAGGAGTGCCATGTATGGTGATATAGGCAAAGTCGAATTTTGTTTTAATGCCTTCGCGTACAAAACTGAAATCGTTTTTGTTAATTACAATCTTTTCGGTATCGGAATATTCTACTTGCCAAACACTACCTACTATGGTTATTATAAATAGATTATAACGATCTTTGTCCATAAACGAATATAGACCAGCAGCACTTTTAAGCGAAACTACTACTTCCGACGAATCGCCGCCGGCAACAATGGCAATGTTTTTTTTCGATTGACTCATATTCTGATATTGAAATTTGATTTTTTTTATCTCTTTTTTTTTGAAGCGCCAAAGTTACAAAAATTAAGCTAGATTTACGAAGAAAACAGCACTTGTTTTAATGTCATTAGCTTGTTTTCAGTTTCGTCCCATTCTTTTTCGGGAACGGACGATGCGGTAATTCCGGCGCCGCTGTAAAGTGTTAAATTGGTGTTTGATAGTTGCATACAGCGTAAATTTACAAATAAATTGACTCCTTCGCTGGCTGATATGCTTCCCAAAAAGCCTGTGTAGTAGGCTCTGTTGTGTTTTTCGTTGGTGTTAATAAATTGTATAGCTTCGGTTCGAGGTAAGCCGCCAACCGAAGGGGTAGGGTGGAGGGCTTGAATGAGTTTTGAGAGTTGATTTTTGGTTGTACTATACTCAAAAGTAAAGCTTGATTTTAAATGTATTAAGTTGGCCGCTTTGTAGTTTACCGTTTTTGATTTTGTATAATTCTGAATGCCTGATTCTTGCAATACTTGTTCTACAAAATTGGTTACAATTTCTTGTTCCTCAATCTCTTTGTCGGTCCAGCTATATTCGTCGATGGCTATATTTGAGGCTTGTTGTGTACCTGCTAGCGATACTGTTTGCATTTGATCACCATCGGTGGTTAGTAATGGTTCGGGAGTTGCCCCCATCCAGCATCCAGCTCCTGGGATTTGCAAAAAATAAACAAAAGCATGCGGGTAAGTGGCGCAAAGTTTCTGAAATAAATGAGGCGCTGAAAAATTGACAGGTAATTCGATGTTTTGTATTTTCGAAACTACAACTTTACGGAATTCACCTTTCTTTATAGCATCAACAGCATGTTGTACGCAATTTTCAAAATCATTTTTTGAAGTTGAAATTAGTTCGTTTTTAAAAACAGTATTATCAATAAATAAATTGCAAGTGCTTAATTCTGAGATAAATTCCGTTGAAATATTGTTGTCCTTGAACGTTAAATCTGGTTTTAATAATATGGTTTTCTGTTCGTTATCCTCCGTGAAAGGCGAAAACACAAAACCATCGGCTTTATTCAGTTCTTCGGGTTTTTTAATTGTTGCAGGTACCGATTGATATTGCACAAGTGTGGTAATGGCTGCGTGTAAAGGCAAACGATACGACACAAACGGAATATGTTGATGCTGACACACATAATGCATGGCTGCTAACGAGTGGAAAAAATTATCTTGACTATCCATTATTTTTTTATTGGAATAATGCGGCATGAGAGCCTACAAATCGATATCAGTTTTTGATGTTTGTCCTGAACTTTTATTTCCCAAACATGCGATGATTTTCCTTGATGAATAATTGTACCAATGGCAATTACTTCGTTTTCGGTTGTAGTGCCAATATGGCTACCGCTAATTTCAACACCCAATACATGAAACTTTTCGGTATCGACTAAAAATGAAGAACCAATACTGCCAATTGATTCGGCAAGTGCCATAGTAGCACCACCATGCAATCGGCCTAAAGGCTGTACAGTGCGTTTATCAACAGGCATTGTGGCCACAACTCTTCCGGCAGTTAGCTCCGTAAATTGCATACCCAAATGTTCCATAAGGGTATTTTTACAAAGCTTATTTATAAATGAAATTTTGGCTTCGTTATCTTCGTTCATTT
>CAYXQZ010000364.1:0-2634 GCA_964466415.1 uncultured Paludibacter sp. | reverse complement strand
CGTCGGGACGTCAACAAACCTTGGGTAACTTAGATCTAATCTGGGAAACTTCCAACCAATATAATGCTGGTATCGACTTGGGATTATTCAACGAACGATTGAGTTTGAACGTAGATGTATACACTAAGCAAAATACAGATATGATTATTAAAAGGCCGATGACACCTTCGTTAGGTTTTTCCGGTGGAGCAAATCCGTATGTGAATTTTGGCACGTTGGAAAATAAGGGAATTGACCTTTCGGCAAATTTTGTAATTTTCGATAAAAAAGCTTTTAAATGGTCGGTGGACGGAAATATATCCTTGTACCGCAACAAAATCATGAAATTAGGTTTAGAGCCGAATGCGTTAACGGGTTTGGTGTCCTATCTGGGCGACGAAATAAATACCTCAAGTCTTGTGCTTAAAAATCCAGGAAATATCTTTATCGAAGGTCGTCCCGCTGGACTTTTCTGGGGACTTCAAACTGCTGGCGTGTATCAAAGTCAAGCCGAAATAGATACATACATGGTAGATAATGGCATGGCAGGTTCAAAATGGTATTTCAATACAGCTCCTGCTCCCGGCGACATAATTTATGTAAACAATGCGAAGGATGGTAAAATATCGACCGACGATTATGCTGTTATTGGAAATCCAAACCCTGATTTTACATGGGGATTTGGTTCAAATATGACCTACAAAAATTTTGGATTAACGATTGGCGTAAATGGTGTGCAAGGCAAAGATATTTTAAATGCCAACCTCAATACCGAAAATTTACTGAATGGTTCTATTTACAATGTACGTAAAGAAGCCTATTACAAGGCATGGCGTGGCGAAGGCACAAGCAATTATTATCCGCGAATAAGCTCCGGAACAATTTCGAATTACGTAACTGATAGGCTTATCGAAGATGCTAGTTTTGTGCGTTTATCCAACATTACATTGAGTTATACGACTAATTTTGCTAAGAATTTTTTTGTAAAAGACTTAAAAGTTTTTGTTACAGGAAACAACTTGATGACATTTACCAAGTACAGTGGTTTCGACCCCGAAGTAGATAGTTTTGCTGGAAATGGAATGAAAATAGGCATGGACAATAACTCGTATCCAGCTTCACGTTCTGTAATTTTTGGCTTTAATGTTAACTTTTAAAATTTAAATGAATCATGAAATCAATAAAGTTTATAGTACTTTTTTTCGCAGTAATTGCCATTAGTTCGTGCGAGTCGCTTATTGAAGTGAAATCGTATAACAAAACGCCTGACCAGTTTTACCGCACCGAAGCCGATGCATTGTCTTCAATTACAGCTGTATATGCTCAATTTTATGGCTACAATTCGTTCGGCGATTATTATTGGCGTGTATTGGAGTCGGCTAGTGGTGCCGTTACAAGTCCACGACCATTGGCCGATTTGGGTACCATTCTGAAAAAAACAAATACCAGTACCAATGCTGCCACTACCGATATGTGGGATGCTATTTATTATGCTATCCGCCTGTCGAACAATGTGATTGAAAATGTACCGCCCATGAATATTAATGTAGATGTACGTAATTCTGTGCACGGCGAAGCTCTTTTTCTACGTTCCATGCATTACTTTACGTTGGTGCGTATGTGGGGTGCAGTACCATTACGATTAAAGTCGGTACCCGAATATGGAGACCCGGGCTTACGCCAACCCGAAAGTGTTATTTATAAACAGATTATCGACGACTTGACATTGGCTACTACATTATTGCCTGTTACACAAACTCTCAAAGGACGCGCTACCAAAGGTTCGGCTTATGGGTTATTAGCCAAAGTTTATCTAACTGCTGCTTCGATGAAAAAACACAGTGGAAACAGAGGTGGCAATTTCGACTTTGTAAATGAAGATGAGTATTATAGATTAGCAAAGGAAAATTGCCAAAAAGTAACCGACTTGGGTGTGCATCGTTTGGTGGATGATTATTTAAAACAATTCGCAATGCATTTTTCGTTGGATGGAACGGTTGCTCCTAATGGCTACGAAAACTCGGTAGAATCGCTTTTCGAAATTCAGTTTCAGAATTCAACGCGCTATTCGGGCATGATACCTATGCAACTTTTACCAACTCCATCACCAAAGATGACAAAAGACGCCAATGGTGTTTATACGAGCATTGCAGGCACAACTGGTCGTGGTGGTGGTTATACTTATAACGATGCCGGTTGGGGTGAGTTTCGCATGACGCAAACCATTTTCAATAAATTCTACAAAGCTCATTACGATACGACAGCCAAACAAGCGGATTATCGTATGGATGTGGCCTTTTTGGGTGGCTCGAAAGGAATTGTGCGTTCGTTCAAAAAAGGTGTCGAGCAAATTGGCGATACGCTTTACACCTATCCTTACAGTCCGCGTCCTGCTCCCGATTTAACACAACGCTGGCCTTATTTGGCTAAATATCAAGATTATAATGCTACCGCCTCGGCTCAACATGGTGCCAACTTTGTTTATCTTCGTTATGCCGATGTGTTGTTGATGCAGGCCGAAGCCGAAAATGAGCTGAACGATCAGGTAAATGCTACAAAACACCTAAATATGCTTATGACCCGTGCCCGTAAAGCCGATGGAACACCTCGACTAACTCCACACGACTTTAGTAGCGGACTTACGCAGGATTCGCT
>CAYXQZ010000363.1:0-2636 GCA_964466415.1 uncultured Paludibacter sp. | reverse complement strand
TTTATTTAGTATTTCCCAATCTTTTTCATAGGTAATAGTGTTTGCAATATTAAAAGCGTTTCTTTTATCCAAAGTTTGCGTATTAACTCCCAATATGCTAGGTCGAATTATACGGTTTAGATTTAAGCAACTAGCATCGTCGGCACTGTATTTTAATAATTGCAAAAATGATAAATCGTTGAAAGTGGAGTCAATCCCAAATTTATCTCTAGCATCGGAACTTGTTAAATCTGCATTTATTCCGATATTTGTTTCAATATAAAATTCATAACCTCCTGTTCCTGAATTGTTTTTATTGTCGTTTGTGTTGTAATTTTTACGGTTGACACCAGTTGATATGACTATAAAAATGCCAATTGCTAATATGCTAACAATTATTACATTGCGTTTCAGGTCAAAACTCAAATTGCGAATTGCCAATGCCAAATTTGAAGGAATGAATTGCTTAGATTTGCTAATTTTTAAAAGCAAATAAGCAAACCAGGCTGTAAGCGAAATGAGCAATAGAAATCCTAGAATTAGAAATATACTGCTATTTTGGTAAAACTTACTTAATGTGCTGAAAATTAGTAATCCTACTATTAGCAATGTTGAAAGCAGAGCTACCCACTTTAGTAAATTGATGCTGTTTTTGGCTTCTTGTTTCTTTATATTTTTTGTAAGTTCACTTATTTGTTTGCTTAGGTAACTTTTAGTTATAAAAAAAAGTATTAATCCAGCAATAATCCAGTTGCTAATAAACCCAATAGCGAGCGTTGTGGGTTTTATGAATAATTCGATTGAGTTTGTTCTGACAATATCGTTCCATATTGAATTTAAAAAATGCAATACTATTTGACTAAAAATTATTCCAAAAATAAGCCCTACAATACTTCCAATGGCTGCATTCAACATGCCTTCACCAAAAAATATGCGATATATCATTTTCGGCAAAATGCCTAGCGAACGATAAATGCCATATTCTTTTTGTCGCTGAACTAAAAGCATCGAAAATAGCAAACCACTTAGCATAAATGCTGCTATAATAAGAAAGAAGCTAAGGCCTAGAAATAATTGAGCAAAATCAACAGCATTATTTGCCGCCCAACCGGCATTTTTCTTTATGTCGATAACTTGAAAACCCAAATTTGAAGGGTCTAGATTAGCTAGAATTGTGTTTTTTAACTTTAAAGTATCCGTTTGATTATCAAAGCGAACGGCTGTGGAATTTCCAAAATTCATCCCCCATAGTTTCACGGCTTTATTGTACGATATAAAAGCTTTAGGAGTTCCTCGATAATTCTTCCACCACGCTTCATCCTTATCGCGTATTTTGGAATAATCAATTGGTATTCCCGCTTCCCAATCGCTGCATTTATCAACGCCCGATAAACCTTCGAAAGCTGGCATTAGTAAACTGTCGGCAGCAAAACCTTTGATATCAACAATTTCCTTCACTATAAATGGAGTGGTTTGTTCATTTAATTTCCGAAACGATTCCAAGGTAAAATACTTTAATTGTATAGTATCATTTACCTCAGCTCCTAAATCATCAGCTAGCCACGTATTTATAATTATTTCATTATCATTTAGTTGCTGGTTGTTGTAGTGGGCGAGTGCCGATACAAATGAATATGGAGTTGATCGATTATTGGCTTGTATAAAGTTGATAAGGTAAGTGAATTGTGGCTCTGGCTTTAAGTTGTGTTTTTGCAATACACTCAAAATGGTATCTTCAATAAATATTTTATCCGATATTAATTCAATTTTATTCTGACTTACAATACTTCTCAATTTCAGGTTAATAACATCCAAAGTCCAGTGTTTTTTCAACGCCTTATTAATCTCTACTTCCGATTTATTATTTTCAGAAATCAACATCAGATTTGCAAAATTTCCCTTAAAGCTTAAGTTTGATAATTTTTGCAACGAAAAAAATATGCTAAATGGTGTAATTTGACTCGATTGAATATTAAACTCCCCAAATAAATGCTTGTCGGCAATAGATTTTACGGTCATGCGAAGCGCACTGCTATTATTGTCGGTAGGTACAAAAGGAGCATTTTCAGTTACAAAGCTTACTTTCTCAACCCGAATAAAGACTTCATCACCAACTTTTAGGTTTAGCTTGTCTGCTAGTTTTTCGTTTATAATTACTTCATTGTCTTTAAGTTCAGGCATAACGCTGTTGCCAGTTTTCCAAAACAGGCTATCAATACCACATATCTGAACATTAGGAGCTTGTGCTTCAGTATTGTCCGATGAGGCCATTCCACGAAGTAACAAAACAGGTGCAATGCTTGTTTTTAATTCAGTAGATAAAGTGTACGAAAATGAAGCAGGGAAAAATCGCTCCTGAGTAAAAATAACTTGTTGGGTGTTTCCTAAGCGCCTTTCAACAATGGAGTTAAGGCTAAACTTTACCGAATCGCCAATTATAAGCGCCGATGTAAGAATGGCGGTGCTCAAAACCAACCCCCAAAAAAGCAACAAATGCTCTTTTTTATAGTATTTTAAATTACGACTAACAAGCTGAAACAAGTTCATTTTTATTTTGTTGGAGTTGGTGTCCATTTAATATTTACACCAGAGATATTTGATTTTGCTGTTGGAGTTTGATTATCAGCTATTGTAGCTTTTGTAAATGCAAAGGTAGC
>CAYXQZ010000362.1:0-2641 GCA_964466415.1 uncultured Paludibacter sp. | reverse complement strand
TTCGCTGTAAGTATTAATCCCAGCAAACTGTATAATATGTACTTTTTCATTTTGATTTCAAATATTTTTAAGACGAACACTGTTTATTGAACAATTACTTTTAAAACGGTAACTTTTTTTGTTTCTTCTCTATTTTGATTTGTTTCCTTTCCCTTCATTTTCAAAATTCCTCCTTCGGAAACTTTCGCTTTTTGAGGTGCAGGATTTGCTGAACTTGTTACATTTCCTTCCACAACAGCTGAAATTGAATTGCTGCCATTACTAGATAATGTCATTACATCGCTATAATTATTTATTCCAAATCCAGCTTTTAATCGTACATAAATGGGGATAAATGACACAATACCATTTGTATGCGTCAGTGTTAAGTTTTGCGAGAACAAAGACATTTTATCCAGCGCAATTTCAAAATTAGAATTGGTTGGCAATGAAATATGAATATCATCGGTAAGTCCACCTCCCTCAATAACTATTTTTTGCGGTTCCGACGGGCCATTTCCCAGCACATAATTTAACCCATAATAATTGCTAATTGCCATAGTGGGCTTATTGCTAACACCGCCAATTACTGATACGTTTTTGGTGACAGCTCCCGCAGAACTTAAGGTTAGATTGCCCGTATAAATATTTGGTGTCAGTCCTGCTATCATTCTGACATATAGTTTTTTATCCACAATTGACCCTAATCCATCGGGTGTTACAACAATAGCGTCAGTGCTAAAATTAGTTGCAGTGTTGAGCGACATTTCAAAATTGGCAGGCACTGTTATGGTTATGTTGGCTTGTAGGTTTGTGGCATTTAAAAGTATAAATTGGTGTGCCGACGGACCAAGACCTGTGAAATAATCAAACTGCGTTATGTCGTAAGTGTCGCTTGTAATGGTTGGTAAAGTTACAGTTCCACTTAGTTGAAGGGATTTAGTAACAGCCCCTGCACTTGTTATTGTTAATGTGTCAGTATAATTATTGGCGGGCAACGAAGCCACCAAACGCACATAAATAGTGGTGCTGGCTACGGTTTTCGAAGTTGGAATCAGGCTGATTGGCGATGTTGAAAATGCTGTTCCATCTTGTGAAATTTCAAAATTTGAAGGTGGAGTTATTATAATATTTGCTCCCAAATTTGTGCCTGCCACTTTAAAAGATTGTGCCACCGCATCGGGACCTACACCATTGTATCCCAATGCTGCTAAACCCGCTTTCGACAACGAAATCCAAGGCGAAGTGCTGTGGTTGTAAAATCCTCTTGGCTTACCGTCGGTAGGACCCGTAAGATAAGCAGTTGCAAGAGCAAAACCATCGGTATCCAATTCAGGATTGGTGATTAAGTAGTTTCCCAATAAGGCAGTTGGGTATTTTATGCCAATCAAAGGTACAGTACCAGAATAATACACGCCATTGTTTGCATTTGCAACATTTCCCGGATTTGTGCCTACAGCAATAACTTTGGTGGTACTTCCGCCAGGATTATTGGCAAAAATAGAGTTTTTTACAATGCTAGTCGAAGTTCCGCCATTTTTTACATTAAATTCTGTTCCTGTGGCTCCACCTGCATTTACAAATGTGCAGTGGTCAACCGTGTAGGAAATAGTGTTATTGGCATTTCCTGCCCCACTACCCATTACTGTACCTGTGCCACCTTCGATATAGCAATTTGTAAATGAAGTGGTGGATGCGCCTCCATAAGTACTTGAATAATTGGCTATTGTAGTGAATGGGCTTAAAAATTTAGAATTAGAAACCGATAAAGTGCCGTACCATTTTAACGCAGTATTCCAACCAGTACCAGTAAGAGAATAAGCAAAAAAATTAGTATTGGCAGCAAATCCTCTAAAAATACAATCCGAAATAGTCATATTAAAATTGCCAGCTGCAGCTGATTTGGGCAAGCTTAAACCTGTAGCTGCACCTCCATTACCGCTGAAGTCAATACCTAATAAAGTAACAGAAATAACAACTGCATTATTAACAGTGGCAATAAAAAGCCCGTTGGGTAGTGTAACTGTAGGTTTTTCCAATAAACCAGTGGCTGCTCTAAGTGTAAATGACTTAGTGAGATTTGAGATTTTCGAACTCCAGGTATATGCGCCTCCAGAGGTGGTTAGTTCAATGGTATCGCCATCCGAAATTGAATTAAAAGTAGTAAGTAAATCGGCAGGAGCACCAACTTGTACAGTTGACGCTGCAAATGCGTTTGTGCCAATAACTGCCATAAGGGCAATGAATAATGAAATTGTTATTCGTCTCATGATTTTTGAGTAAGAGATTTTGTTTTTTTTGAAAGTTACCCAGAACAAAAATATATCACTTATTGATACAATACAATATACAAATTGTCAATTTACATATACTAAATGGCTTCTGAGTCTTAATACTTATTTCACAAATTTTGTTGATTTGTGTCGTTCGTCAGATAGGAAATAAACTCCTTCTGATAATGCGGAAATGGATGTTGAAGCACCCGTAAATTGAGTTACAAGTCTTCCCATTATATCAAAAATCTGAAATGAATTAGTTGGTAATGCACCCAAAACTGTAAGTTGCTGATTTTTTGAATCATAATAAACACGAAGTGCTTGATTTTCGTGAATTAATTCAACTCCATTTGTTGGCGGTGCAGGATAAATACTTGTGCCCGACA
>CAYXQZ010000361.1:0-2642 GCA_964466415.1 uncultured Paludibacter sp. | reverse complement strand
TGACATTCTTCGCATTTCACACCCACATGCTTACCATCAATTTTAAAGCGACTGGTATTGTGGTCGTATTTCGAATTTTCCCAGCGGTCGAAACCATGACAGCGCGTGCAATCAGTTTTACCGTTTACTGCAAACTGACCAACGTGCGAATCGGTATGGCATTCCGAACATTCTTTGGATTTATTTTTGAACTCCTGAAGTCTTCTACCATCTGTATCTTTCCGATAATGACATTCAGCACAAGCTGTTTTGGCATGTTCGCCTTCGAGTTTAAAACCTGTTTTGCTGTGGTCGAAAGTTTTTATGTCTTTCCAGCTTTTTGTTGTATGGCAAGCTGTACATTCTTCGTTTGGAATGTATTTTTCGTCCATAAAACCTTTGTGCTCATTTTTATGACAATCCACACATCGACTTCCCATATTACGGAACGACCAATCTTTTTTCATATCTTTTTTGTGGCAAGCCGTACACGATGTAGCTATATGTGCACCATCTAATTGAAATTTCGATTTATTGTGTTGCTCAATGGTGTAAGTGCTTGGTGTAAAGCCATTATTGGTATGGCAACGGTCGCAATCCGTAACTTTTCCTTTTTCAATAAATTCGCCTTTGTGATAATCTTTGTGGCAATCATTGCATCTACCGTGTTTAAGCGGAGCTGTTAATTCTCCCTTGTGGCATTGCTTGCAGTCTACTAACTTATGCTTTCCAATTAATTTGAAATCGGTTTTATCATGGTCGAAAGCTTTCATGCTTTTGTTGAAATGAAACGACTCTTCGGTATGACATTGTTTGCAATTTTGCCCGAATTTATTGTTATGTACATCCTTATGACAAGGCGTGCAATTGGCAAAATTCAGTCCTGTGAATTTCTGAGCTTTTTTTCCATTCACCATTTCCACTTTATGACATTCAATACAGGCAACTTTTAAATGTTTACCTACTAGTGGGAATTTTGTTTTACTATGATCGAAGCGTTCGGCATTTTTCCACGAATCAAAATTGTGGCATTCAGTACATTTCGACGATAGTTTACCCTGATGGTAATCGTCGTGACACGACAAACAATCCTGACTTAAACCAAGATAAGTGGTTGTTTTCTTTTTAAGTTTGGGGTCTTTTATTCGCTTTGGATTATGGCATTCGGCACATTCCTGTTTGGCATGTTCGCCTTTGAGAACAAAACCTGTTTTGGCATGATTAAAGTTCTTTTTGTCGAACTTTATAATTTTAAATTCACGTCCGTGGTGGTCGTTATGACAAGCAGCACAATTTTTACTTTTCGATTCGGCTGATGCATGATAGCCTTTTCCTTCGTCAATCTTAGCTTTAATTTCTTTGTGACAGTCGAGGCATTTTTCGCGTGTTACTTTATTTCCTATTGTATGGCATTGCGTACAGTTACTAGCCCCTTCGAGATGTGCATGGCTTTTGTGCAATTCTCCTGGCGAGATTTGCGCATTCGATTTGAAAACTGTCAGAACGACAATAATCAGTATAAAAATATATCGTTGAAAATTCATTTTGTAATGTCTAATAGTTTGTTAGATAATCACAATAACACGAAACATGAACCAAAGGTCATCGACCAACGGGAGATAAACCCGAAACGTATTAATGTTTCATCACCACTTCACCTTGTTTTAAATTAACCTGAATGCCGCATTTTTTTAGAAATCCGTTAGGCAATTCGCCTCCGGCAAAAATATAAACCATATCATTATCAATAGTCATATTTTCGTTCGTAATTTTATTTATTAAATGCACCTGTTTTTCGTTGATAGCAATTACTTCGGTTGAATATTGAATGTCAACTAATCCGGTTAAAGCTGCATTTTTTATTAATTCTGAATTTTTTGTTTTGAGCCTGCTAAACTTTTCGCTTCTGTACGATAATGTAACCTTATTTTCGTTTGCAAGTAACAATGCTGATTCCACAGCCGAATCGCCACCACCAACTACCAATACTTTTTTATTCTGAATAAGCTCCGGTTCAAGCAGTCGGTATGCTACTTTCTGGCTCATTTCGCCTTCTACGCCTAATTTTCGAGGTGTTCCTCTGCGACCTAAAGCCAATAGTACAGTTTTTGAACTTATTTTTTCGCCTGCAAGTGTTTCTATTTCAAAAAGATTGTCTCTTCGGTTAATGGCTTCAACCTTGGTGTTCTCTTTTATTGTTATATTGTTTTCGCCCAACACTTTTTGCCACAAATTCAGCAATTCATCTTTCGACGTCTCTTTCAGCTTCACTTTCCCATAAAGTGGTAAATCCATGGGGTGTGTCATTATAATTTTAGAACGCGGATAAGTGTAAACAGTGCCTCCAAGCGTGTCTTGTTCCAGAGTGAGTGTTTTTAGTCCAGCTTTTTTTGCAGCTAATGTTGCCGAAATTCCTGCCGGACCTGCACCAACAATAACCAAATCGTAAGTAGCTTTATGATTTTTATCAATTTTTTTGACAATGCTTTCCACTGCTTCACGCCCTTGGGTAACAGCATTTCGTATTAAACCCATTCCACCTAGCTCACCGGCAATAAATATCCCAGGAACATTTGTTTCAAAATCGGGCGATACATGAGGTAATTCCACACCACGACGTTCTGTTCCTATCCAGAGTGAAATGGCTTCAACGGGACAAGCCC
>CAYXQZ010000360.1:0-2659 GCA_964466415.1 uncultured Paludibacter sp. | reverse complement strand
TGGTTGTGGACTCATAAACGCTGGAAATACAAGGTTGTTTTGTAGAATATCTCCTTCCAAATCGAAGTTGCTTCTTCGTTAATGAATAATGCTAAGTTTGGTGTTGTTTTGTAATTTGCTTATAATGTGTGTTTTATGTTTATGGCATACGCATTGCAAGTTTAAATAGCATATTAAACAAACTATTTAATCAAATTTTTAAATTAGCATTATGAAACGTATTCAATTTTTTAAAGGTATTTTTTTGACTGTGTTGCTCAGTTCATTTATTTCGTGTACCAACGAGATAGAAATTAACGACGAATCGTATTTTAACGCCGTAGTAACCGATGCATTAGCAGGTACTATAAGCGAACAAGCCATTACCGAAGCCGAAGGTTACTTAAGTTCCTTTATTAGTTCGGCGGGAGTACAATCGAAACAACAAAGAATGGTGGTTCTTGGACCAAAAATTTGGCTTGAAACCGAGCCGGGTGTTTTTCCTGAAACCTATATTATCGACTTTGGCGACGGCTACACCAATGCTAATGATATCACGTATCGTGGTCGGATTATTGTTACAAAACACGATATTGCTAGTCGTAAACGTTCGTACGAATTTACCGAATTTTATATTAACAAAAACCGCATACATGGTGGTAAAACAGTTGAAGTAGTTGAGCCAGGAGTTTTATTTATTATGTCCGAAGAAAAAGTGGAACCAGCCGAAGGTAAATCTTTCTATCGTTATTCGGAACGCACACGTACTCGTATCAACGACAACAAAACGCCTGATTATTATGCCGACGATAGCTTTGTTTTACAGGTTACACCAAAGGCTCAAATTCAAGAGGTATCGAATACTCATTGAAAATTGACGAACCATTAATATCGGTAGCTGACTGGAGGTATTTTATAAGTGGCTCTATGATAATTGAAACTGAACGTGGCTCACAACATCTTGATTTCGGAAAAGGCGAATTGGATAACATAGCAATTAGTACTATAAAAGATAATTCACGGAAAATTGAATTGAAGTGGTAAAAAATTAGAAAGGATAAAATAGATTTAAGCTAAAATTGAATAAAGGATAAACAACTCTCAGGTTGCTTGTCCTTTATTTTTTTAAAGGAATAAAGGGTATTTACTAAACAAAAATGCTCAGAAAGTTGTTTGAGAGTTAAAATAGATTCATGAATTGGTGATAGTAATGAATTACTGATTTTTTGTAACTTTGCAGCTTCATTCAAAAAAAAGCTGCATTTTGTCTTTTTTTTTGAAATTATGCATTAAAACTACTTATGGCAGAAGATATTTTACACGAAGTAACACAGGCGGATTATAAATACGGATTTACTACTGATATTGAGACTGATATAATTCCAATAGGATTAAACGAGGAGGTTGTGCGCATTATTTCGGCTAAAAAAAATGAGCCGGAATGGATGTTAGAGTATCGTTTAAAGGCTTATCAACATTGGACCACCATGACAATGCCCGACTGGGCTCATCTTAACGTTCCCGAAATTGATTATCAGAGCATATCCTATTATGCAGCACCGCGCACCAACAACCCTAAAAGTTTGGATGAAGTGGATCCCGAGTTATTGAAAACATTCAATAAATTAGGCATTCCGCTCGAAGAGCAAATGGCGCTTTCGGGCATAGCGGTAGATGCGGTAATGGATTCGGTATCGGTAAAAACAACATTTAAAGAAACATTGGCCGAAAAAGGCATAATTTTTTGTTCGTTCAGCGAAGCAGTGGAGCATCATCCGGACTTGATACGAAAATACATGTCGTCGGTGGTGCCCGTAAGCGATAATTTTTATGCAGCGCTTAATTCGGCTGTTTTTAGCGACGGCTCTTTTGTGTATATCCCCAAAGGTGTGCGTTGCCCCATGGAGTTGTCCACTTATTTCCGCATAAATGCTATTAATACAGGGCAATTTGAACGTACATTAATAGTTGCCGACGAAGACAGTTATGTGTCGTACCTCGAAGGTTGTACGGCACCTTCGCGCGACGAAAATCAGCTGCATGCGGCCATTGTAGAAATTGTGGTCATGAAAAATGCCGAAGTGAAATATTCTACTGTTCAGAACTGGTATCCGGGCGATAAAAATGGAAAAGGTGGCGTATATAATTTTGTAACCAAACGCGGAATTTGCAAGGGCGAGAATGCCAAACTATCCTGGACACAGGTTGAAACTGGTTCGGCCATTACTTGGAAATACCCAAGTTGCATATTGTTGGGCGACAATTCGTCGGCCGAATTTTACTCGGTGGCGGTTACCAACCACCATCAGCAAGCCGACACGGGTACAAAAATGATACACTTAGGACGTAACACACGGAGTCATATTTTATCGAAAGGTATTTCGGCAGGCGTGAGTAATAATAGTTATCGTGGTTTGGTACGCGTAGGAGCTAATGCCGATAATGCCCGTAATTTTTCGCAATGCGATAGTTTGCTATTGGGCGATAAATGTGGCGCACATACGTTCCCATACATGGAAGTAAACAACGAAACAGCCGTAGTAGAACACGAAGCAACCACTTCGAAAATTAGCGAAGATCAAATTTTTTACTGCAACCAACGTGGTATATCTACCGAAGATGCAGTAGGATTAATTGTAAATGGCTATGCCAAAGAGGTTTTAAATAAATTGCCCATGGA
>CAYXQZ010000359.1:0-2664 GCA_964466415.1 uncultured Paludibacter sp. | reverse complement strand
ATTAAAAAATGAAACTCGAATACAAAAATACCATTTTATTTTTTAGAAAACGAATGAAAAAAGACAATGCTCATTTTTTAATAAAAACGCGAACTAGAACTTAATCCAATTCGCGTTTTTCTTACAAATTAATTTAACAATTATTGATTTAGCAAATCAGATTTTGATTGTTCAAAACCTTCTGATTTATACCAACTTATTTTTCTGGATACGAACATAATTATTGCTAAAATCACAAACAATCCGATACTTCCAATCAAAAGCGCAACATCTTCGAGTTGCAGTACTACATAAAGGAAAATATAAAGCAAACTAAGAATCGATGCCATAATTGCAGTTTGAACCTTGTTTTTGAAAATACTATGCGAATAAGTCACAATGAGTGTAATTGTTGATATACTGGCTATTACATAAGCTATTGCAAAATTCAACTGTTCAGAAATTGAAAGCAATAAGCTATAAAATAGAATAAGAGCTATACCAACGAGCAAATATTGGATGGGATGAATTGGTTTGCGTGTAATTATCTCAACAAAGAAAAACACAACAAAAGTAAGTGCAATAAATAAAATTGAATACTTAGCCGAACGCATATTTTGTTGATAATGATCAACAGTATCCACTAAATTTACACCAAAAGAAGTTTCACTTATCGATTTAACTTCATTATCAGTCCAACTTTCAGGTATATTACGATTAAAGTGAAGCACACTCCATTTAGCATTAAAACTGGTATTACTCAAGCTATATTCAGGTGTAAAGCTTCCAATAAAACCGGGTGATTTCCATAGGCCAATCATTTCAACCTGAGTGGTTTTCCCAATTGGTACAAAATTTATATCGCTTGAACCATTCAGCATCAAAACACAATTAAATGTAGCCATTTGAGCGTTAATTAAACTTTCGGGATTCTTTAAATGCATAATCAATCCTTGTCCAATAGCATCATTGCTACCACCTGCTTCAGCTGTTGTAGGTACATTATTTACGTTCAGCGTCATATTGTTTGAAATCCCCCTTAAATCACTTATTCCTATTCTTACATGCACTTCGCTCCAATTAATTTCAGCATTTGCTGGTAAAAACGGTATAGGGTTTTTAAAATTTCCCGCCATTTCGAGTTTACTCTTATATAATATTGACTTATAAATACCATAATGCCTTTCTTCTGGCGTGAGCTTAGCATTAATTTTGAGCATTTCGGGTGTTAGAAAAAAGTTGAATTTCTTCACAGTCACATTGTTTTTCGAATCTGTACTCTTAATCTGGTAAGGAATAATCAGCAATGGGCCTGAAATTGTTTGAGCATTGCTCCATTTTTCGTTAATCTTTTGAATTGTTTCGTTGCTTCGCTGTTGTCGTTCTGTAATTAAATTTTCGATCATTGCCCCTGGAATAAGCAATAAAATTGTCATAATACCTACAATAACGCCTTTCCATGTTGTTGTTTGACTTAGTTTTTCAACTTTTTGAATGTTGTTCTCCATAATTTTTAATTGTTTTTTTTGAGTGAATAATATATATTTAAAAGTACTTTGTATTTCAAAGTTAAATGACAAAAAAAATTAACGCAACAATGCTTCCAATGCGTTTAAATGTTCTTGAAAAGCAATTCTACCTTCTTGAGTTATAGAATACTGCGTGTTGGGCTTTCGACCAATAAACTGTTTTATCGATTGAATATAATTAAAACCTTCAAGCGCTTTAATATGGCTTGCCAGATTACCATCCGTAAGTTCTAACAATTCCTTTAGATTATTGAAGTCCGCAGAATCATTCACTATAAGTATCGACATAATACCTAAGCGTATACGACTATCAAAAGCCTTATTCAAATTTGATATAATATTAGCCATTGATTTAATTCAAATCGTATTTTTTATACATAATCAATCCATAAACAATATGACAAACGCCAAAACCTAATGTCCAGAAAATAATACCATGATAGAGGAAAATTGCAGCTCCAATTCCGAGTATTACTTCGGTAATTCCAAGATAATGAATTTCTTCGTACGTATATTTTGAAGCATTTATTAATCCCAAACCATAAAAAATAAGCGTAGTAGAAGCTACTAATTCAATATTACCTTGCAAAAGACAAATAATTGAAAAAATTCCTCCAACTAGCAATGGAATTGCTAAATTGTAAATGGTTTTCAAAGCAGTTTTATTTATCAACTTAATGTTATTCTTCCTTGCTTTTTTCCATGAGAAGTAAAATGCAAAACTGACAGAAATTGTTAGAACAACAACTGCATCAACAAGCAAAATCAACAATTCCTGCGTTCGGTTAAAGTCAGTATCACTCGGATTGCGAAATATTAATAAGTAGCCAAAAACAGCACCTAATATTGCTGTGACTCCTGCAATAACTCCCGATAAACCACTTAACGACAAGAATTTCGATGACTTTTCCATCATCTCCCGAATGGCTTTAATATCTTCTATTTGCTTTTCCATATTATATAAAAGTACTTTGAATTGCAAAGTAAGTGTATTTATTTCAAATACCAAAATTATTTGTGAATTATTTTTCAAAAAAAATAAAAACGCGAACCAGAACTTAATCCGATTCGCGTTTATAATCTTGCCGCTTACAGCTTATCGCTTGCTGCTTGCTGATGCTAAAACCTATTCACCAACGAGTTCACTTCGTCATTT
>CAYXQZ010000358.1:0-2669 GCA_964466415.1 uncultured Paludibacter sp. | reverse complement strand
GCCATATAAGTAAGCGATGAACCTCCACCCGAGAAAGTAAACGTACCCAAAAACACTAATTGCCCATCGAGCACCAGAAAAGCCGGATTACCACTATCACCACCAATAATATCTTCGTACATTGCTTGACGGATTATATTAGTAGGATAATCCAGAAAAAAAAATTTTTGTGTATAAGCAGTCGATGAAATTTGTGATAAGTCAGAAACTAAAGCTTTTTCTTCTTGGTCAGTCTTAAGAACTGGTAAACCTTTTCCATCAGAAGCTAAATATTTAGTATAGTTGGCTGGCAAAAACTGACATGGTGTTATTGTTGAAGGTACATCTTTGTCTAAAAGCAAGACTAAAATATCAGGCCATGTTTGCGACCAATCGGTGGTGTAGCTATCCAAAATCACTTTTCGGGTTATGGTTTGGTTGTCTTTGGTTACAAACCGAATAGAATCGCCCACTTTAATGGCCAAGTGTGCAGCCAACAATACGTGGCGTGGCGTTATCAGAGTACCGGCGCATTGATAAGATGGTGGAGCACCATGCGAAGGACTAATGCAGGTTAAATCGAGGTTGTAAGCCCAACAATCGGGGTTGCGTACAAAAACGCCATTGGCATGGTCTTGCGTTGTGAAAATGGGCAAATTCACGTTAGCATTGTGTTTATTTGCTATGCGTAAATCAATGTTTAATGCTGCATTGGCGCTATAATCTGTACATGTTACGTTTCCATTATTGTCAGGCACACAATTTTGAGCAGAAAGAAAACAGGGAAATAGAAAAAAAACAAATACTGATATAAATTTTAATCTCATAAATATGATATTTCATAAAAAATTAACGATAAAAGACCTGTTCAAAACAGTGGTTTTGAACAGGTCTGAAAACTCAGTTTTAGCACTATTTTTTTAATGTAGCATTGAATTTATCCAGATATTCGTCCAAGTATTTATTTTTTTCTTTTGCCGACAATACATCAAAATTTGCGACTTTGCCATTTACATGAAGAAAATCATTTGGTTTACGAACCGGGGCTTCCGATTTAACTCCAAAACCTGTAACAAATACTGAGTACCCAAAAGTTGCTCCAAATCCAATCTGTGTCATAACGCCCAAAATATCAGTTGATTGCCATTCTTGCATCACTTTACCGTTTGAAACTCTGCGTTGGAAACTACCATTTACTATAAGGTTTTTTTGGTTGGCAGGTGCACCAACAAACGAACCGGTATTAATCACTTTAGCCGTAAAACGAACAGCCACAAAATTGCTATCAACAACTGTATTATCCAATATCATATCAAAATTAGAAAATGCAGCACGCATGGATTGCATATAACCAATGTATTCGTCTTTAGTGTATACACTTCCATCACCTGTGTAGGTAAAATCTTTATCTAATAAACCATCTAATTTTTCCCAATCTCCTTCTAAAATTGAGCGTGACACTGCGTAAGCTGTTTGAGCAGCTGCTGACTTGTTTTCATTAACAGCAGTAAATTTTGCCTGAACCATTTTAGTAGGATTTTCTTCACTTTTACTTAACCATAAAAATGACAATACAAATAAAACGGCAACAACAATAACGATAATTACATTCTTCTTTTTCATTTTGTTTTTGTTTTTTAAAAATTGAATAATAAAACTATGTTTGATAAAAAATATTTTGCACAAAATTAGAACTAATGCTAACTTAAAACAATATACTACCTAATTATAAAGCACTATATATTTGGTAAGTACTATTCATTTTTTACTATAAATAATCGGCTATCATGTGCCGGAATTGAAAATTTCAATAAATCACATGATTTAATATTTATATTTTTCCAAACATCAAAAAAACTTGTTGATTTATGTATGCCCATTTCGAACAATGGAAGCTGAATAATCTTGCTTTTTACTGATAAATTAACTATTGAAATTGCAGTTCTATTTCCAGACAATTGTTTCTTTAAAATTATAATTTCATCTTCTTGTTTAACAACAGATGCTTGATTACCCAATTTATCTTGATTTATGGCAATTACTTCTTTGTTTTTGAGTAAATTAAGTGTAAAGTCGTCAATGGTTTCCAAATCGCAAGAGATTATCAGCGGTGCTGAAAGCATAGCCCAAAGCGTCATTTGAGTATATTGTTCACACATTTTCAAACGTGTGTTTCGGAGCGTTTTGCCCCATCCCATTTGTCCTACTACCAATAAATCAGGATCGTTCCAAGCACCGGGTGCAGCATATTTTTCAAGACCAACTGTACCCAACGTATTGAATTTAAGTGTTGACCATGCATCCCGAATATCATCTGTGGTGCGCCACATTTGTCCGCCAACTGCTGATCCCCACTCCCAGACATTACCAAAACCGTACTGACAAATACTAAACACAATATCGCGTTTTTGTGTGCGCAATGCTTTGTTCATTAAGATATAGGGCTTTTGCATTTCCGACAAAATACTGTGTCCACCTTCCGCCACTTTATCGTACGAACACCAATCGTATTTCAGTAGATCCACTCCCCATTGATTATAGGTTTCGGCATCCTCGTTTTCGTGCTGGTAGCTTCCTAAAAATCCACCGCAGGTTGTCGGACCAGGTGAGGAATATATACCAAACTTTAAACCTTTACTATGTACATAATCGGCAATTCCTTTCATATCGGGGAATTTCTCGTTGGTTTG
>CAYXQZ010000357.1:0-2681 GCA_964466415.1 uncultured Paludibacter sp. | reverse complement strand
ATTCAAAGAAATAATAAGAAACTTCAAAAACTCATGAATAGTTTTGAACAATGTTTTTAGTTTTTTGGACTAAATTGCTACACATTGAATTGATTTTATATGAACTTTGCACTTGAGAATTTAAAACAAAATACCAAATAAATATTTTAAAATATGAAAATCAGAATACTGGCACTCACATGTACCATTTTATTTGTCAATGTAAATTATACAGAGGCTAATCCCTTGAATGAAAGTAAATCGAGGCTAATTAAAGTAGAATCACGTCCTTGGGTGAAAAATAATCCCAATGTAGAATGGAGGACATTTGATACTCAAATTTTAGACAGTTTGGATAATTTCGTTCCCAAAAAGCACATAGAGAACATTTATGGAAGCTTAACCACAATCAAACACAAAGCTACCGGCTTTTTTCGTACCGAAAAAATAAACAATCGCTGGTGGATAATTGACCCTATGGGATATCAAAATATCCAAAGAGTGGTAAATGGTGTACGTCAGAATAGTTCGACGCGCAACAAAGAAGCATTGATAAAAACATTTAATACTCCTGAGAATTGGATAAAAAAAACTATGCAGGATTTACGTGGGTTCAGTTTTAATGGTATAGGTTCATGGAGCGATACAGAATTGATTGTATCTGAAAACAATAACTCGGAAAACAAGTTCTCCTATACCGAAATAATTAATTTCATGAGTAGTTACGGTAAAAAACGTGGTGGCACTTATCAACTTCCGGGCAATACTGGTTATCCCAATCAATGTATTTTTGTTTTCGATCCTCAATTTAAGCCTTTTTGCGAAAAACGAGCCTCTGAAGTACTAGCTAACAAAAACGATACAAACTTAATAGGATATTTTTCGGACAATGAAATGCCTTTGGGTACAAAAAACCTGGAGGGATATCTGACACTTGAAAATGTGAATGACCCTGGGCGCGTTTACGCTGAAAAATGGTTGAAATTGAAAGGTATTACTGCTCAGCAAATTACTGATAAAGAAAGAGAAGAATTTGCCGGAGTTGTAGCCGAAGAGTATTATTCAATAGTTTCGGCTGCTTTAAAAAAAGCAGACCCCAACCATATGTATCTGGGAAGCAGATTGCATGGATCACCTAAAACCATTGAAAGCATTATTCGTGCTGCAGGAAGATATTGTGATATTGTATCGATCAACTATTATGGAGCCTGGACACCGAAGGAAGAATTAATGGCTGACTGGGATAAATGGAGTAACAAACCGTTTATGATCACTGAGTTTTACACCAAAGGAATGGATTCAGGTTTGGCAAATACAACCGGTGCTGGATATACTGTTCGCACACAATTAGACAGAGGTTTTGCTTATCAGCATTTTTGTATGGGATTGTTGAAATCACCCAATTGTGTAGGTTGGCATTGGTTTAAATATCAGGATAATGACCCAACTGCCAAAGGTGTTGATCCATCCAATGTAGACTCGAACAAAGGTGTGGTTGATAATGACTACAATTATTATATGCCACTCATCAATAAAATGCAACAATTAAACGAGCAAGTTTATTCATTAATTGATTTTTTTCAAAAAAAATAATATGAAACGAACATGGCCGAATAATAATTTAGGACACATAAAGGGCTGATTAATCGATTATAAACAGATGAAAAGTGCATCCTAATTTTTGTCTTAAAATTCTATAGCAAAGTAAATATATTCCTTAAACATCCAACAAATGCAATTACCTCTATTAAAAAACAAACTTATTGTCGCAATACTTTTCTCTGGTTTTTTTTCATTTCAAGGAATAATAGCCGGCAATATCATTGATACAACTGATTACAGCTACTGGAGGAAATTATCCAAAACCTCCAAAATGTTTGGAGCAATGAAAATCAGTGCCATAAAAACGGTAAAAAGTGACACAATTGGTTCACGAGATATAATGGCTTCAAATTCGCTTGCATATGTGCTTGACCCTGCAAACAGAAGTCTTTACGTGAAAAACATCAAAAATGGAATAGAGAAGCAAATTAATGCTTTGAAGATCGGTAAGGCTGCTTCAAATTCATCTGTACCTTCAAGTGAACTATTTCATGGACTTTTAGCACTGGATGTAATACGATATGATTTGGATCCGAAAGCACTTGCTCATTGCGAAAGTATTATCGAAGATAAAATATTCAAGTTGGTATTGACTCAATGGATACCACACGGTTGGGCTATGAGAATGTTGTGGTACAAATATAAAGGTGATAATGCAAATTTTTTAATTGCCAAAAGACAGTATGACATTGATTTGCGTACTCATTTTTTGCCTGATGGTGTCGCTCCTGCCGGAAACGGGTATAATATGCATCGCTTCAATGCCATCGAACGATCTGCTAAAAATCAAACTTTCGATATCATGGAATATATGGGTTATCATGAATATTACAGCGATTTGGGATTAAAAAACATGCATGAGTGGAATTATGGTTACACAAATGCTCCTTTTGGACACGGCATTTTTTATGGCGATTCGCGTGGAGGTACAACAATATTAACAACATGGACAACAGAAGGTAATGTAATTGTTTCACCAACTAGTGTCCGTGCAGCACGTTTTTCGGAAATTGCATATAAGCACTCTATGTGGATGCTAAAGGAGGGTGCTGGATTAAAAAAACCAATATTGAAAGGCTATCTTGCTTCATATCTGGTTA